>CAYPQR010000067.1:0-10230 GCA_964412865.1 uncultured Intrasporangiaceae bacterium | reverse complement strand
TCGAGGGTGGGCTCGCTCAGCGTGACGACTCGCTCGGGGTGTGCGGGCACCTTGGCGCTGGTGCCGTCGACGTTCTTGACGGTGCGGGTCGCCGCCGCCTTGTCGGGGGCGCTCGATGTGGCCGCGCCGGCGGAGCTGTCGCCGCATCCGACGAGGGCGAGTGCGGCGGCGGCGAGGAGGACGACGAACCCCAGGGCCGCGCGCAGCGACGGGGTGCGAAGAGTAGTTGGCATGAGGTCATTCCTGGTCTATGAGTGAGTTAACCCTTAGTTAGGCAAGGCGACCCTAACATCCATCAGATGATTCGTTCAGGGCGTGTCCGCATCGTGCGCGGATCAGGCCTGCAGATCGTGGTCCGCATGCGCCTGCGCCACCGCGATCGCGGCCGGCTCGTTGCCCACGGCGATGGCCGCGATGAGCGCCGCATGCTCGGCACGACGGGCCGTCGGGTCCTGCCCCCGGACGACGGAGCCGCGCCGCACCCCCTCGCGGACCGCGACCATCACGCCCGCATACAGCTCTGCGAGCAGCGCATTCCCCGACATCTCGATGACCAGCGCATGGAACTGCCCCGGCGTGCGGCCCCTCTCCACCAACGCCGTGCCCTCGACATCGGCGCGGTGGGCCTCCTCGAGCCGCGCCACCGACTCAGGGGTCGTATGCCGCGCGGCCAGGCCCGCCGCCTGCGCCTCCAGGCCGCCTCGCACGGTCAGGATGTCGCTCCACGAATGCTCGGCGGCGACGGCGGACAGCACCCCGCCGACCGGGCTCAACGACCGCACGAAGGTGCCCCGGCCCGGGGCCGGCTCCAGCATTCCGAGGTGCGCCAGGCTGCGTACGGCCTCACGGATCGTGCTGCGGCCGACCCCGAATTCGGCGGCGAGCGCGCCCTCGGTCGGGATCCTTCCGTTGACCGGCCACCTGCCGGCCATCACGTCAGCCTGCAGCCGCCGCACCGTCTCACGTGCCCGTTCGCTGCCCATCGCGGCCATGCCGCCTCCTCGCCGACATCGGAACTGGTCCTCAGTCTAAGGACGGCTCGACACCCACCGCCCGTGTTCGCGGAATCACCCGGCATGACGCCTGCCCCACACCTGGACCACGACATCCGTCAGCCGAGGGCGACCGCCCCGCATGCGGAGCCGAACGTCCACTGCGACAGCCGCATCCCGTGGATCTGGTCGGCCGGGCCGTCCGGCCCCAGCACGTCGAGGTCGCCGACGTGGTCGAGGCGTGCGACGCCGGCCTTGACGAGGGCCTCCTTGCGCACCCACAGCCGGGTGAACGCCGACTCGGGGTCCGCCTGCAGGCGGACCCACTCCGCCTCGCGCGCAGTCAGCGACCGACCGGGAGGGGGTCCCTCGTGCACGCTCTCGACATCGATCCCACAACGACCGTCCGCGGAGGCAACGGCCGCCACATGGGCACGGGTATGACTGAGACTCAACGACACCCGCGGAGCCGCCGGAAGGAACGGGCGGCCGTGGCCGGACGCCCCGCACTCGGCACATTGCTGCGCCACGTCCACGTCGGCGACGGCGCAGCCGAGAAGCCGCGCCGCGCACTCGCGCACCAGCCGGTGGGCGGCGGTGAAGGCGGCCCGGTCGTCGGCCCGCACCAGGCGGTCGCGCCGCACCCGCTCCGAATCGTTGAGCACGGCGTCGTCGACCGCACGGACGGGGCAGAAGCGCAGAATGACGCTCATCCGTCGCACAGCGCGCTGATCAGTGACGCGACACGGTCCGCGGCCGGCCGGCGGACCAGTGCGCCGTGGGTGACGTCGACTTCCGTGCGATGGACCTCGCCGTCGACATACGCCTTCCACCCGACGTGGTCGAGCCACGACTCGGCACGCGGGGCGGTGGCGACGACGATGTTCAGATCACCCGACAGGACGCTGTGTCGAGACGTGCGGACCAGCCTGGCGGCCTCGACGACCGACGCCATGCAACCCTCCAGCACGCGGTCCGGAAGCCGGCCGACCGCGCTGCCGCTCTCGCGCAGCAGCCGCTTGGTCGTGTCCCGGTCGAGCCTGCCGCCGGCCTCCGGCGGCTCGACACCGCCGAGGCGCAGAATCCCCACCAGCGTGTCCGCCTCCGTGGGCTCACTCAGGTGTCGCCACTGGTCGGACGGGTAGGCATCGAGGAGGATCACCGCCCCGACCTCCTGCCCGTCGGCCCGGGCACGAGACGCCACCTCATGTGCCGCCATCCCGCCGAGCGACCAGCCGGCGACGTGAAACCGGCCACGCCCGACGACCTGCCGGATCGCGCCGAGCTGGCGATCTGCGAGTGCACCGAGATCGGCCACCGGAGCGGGCGATCCGTCCGCCAGGCCGGGCGCCTGGATCGTGTGCACGGGAAGGCCGGTGGGCAGGCCGTGCAACAGGCCGGCGTAGCACCATCCGAGACCACCGGCCGGTGGAAGCAGGAACAGCGGCGCCCGGTCACCACCCCGACGGAGCGTGAGCAGCTCGTCGGTCTCGCCGGAGCGGCTGCTCGTGCCGGCCACGACGCGCGCAAGACCTGTGGGAGTCGGATGAGCGAACACGTCTGCCAGTCGCAGTGTCTCGCCGAGATCGTCTTCGACGGCACCGATGAGCTTCAGCGCCGTGAGCGAATCGCCGCCGATCGTGAAGAAGTCAGCGTCGGGGCTTGCTGCCGGCAGGTCGAGCACGTCGCCGACCAGCGCGCAGAGCCGCTCTTCCAGCAGATCTCCCGGACTCCCCCGCCCGCCGGGTGCCGGAGGCGGCGTGGCCTGCCGCACCAGCCGCCGGCGGTCGATCTTACCGGCCGTGCCGAGCGGGATGTCGGGCACGCAGACGAACCGATGCGGCATCCACGCCCTCGGCAGCTGAGCGGTGGCGGTCTCCCGCAATGTCCGCGCTGCCTCCGCCGCACTGCACCCGGCGGCTGGAGCGAACCACGCGATCAGCCGACCGTCGACCACTCCAGCGGCTGCCGTCCCGACCTCCGGGACTGCGGCGAAAAGAGCTTCGATCTCACCGAGTTCGACCCGTTGTCCCCTGATCTTGACCTGGTCGTCGTCTCGACCGAGATAGCGCAGCGCGCCGTCGGCGCGCCACGACGCCAGGTCGCCCGTCTTGTACATGCGCTCCCCCGGGCGGAACGGGTCGGGCACGAACCGCTCCTGTGTGAGGTCGGGGCGGCCGACATACCCATCCGCCAGTTGTACTCCCGCGATCCACAACTCGCCAGAGGCGCCGATCGGCACCGGTCGCCGACGCGAGTCGAGAACGTAGCATCTGGTGTTCCAGATCGGCCTGCCGATCGGCACGGCTCGGTCGCCCGGCGAGCAGTCCCAGCAGGTGACGTCGACGGCCGCCTCCGTCGGGCCGTAAAGGTTCGTCGGAGCCGTGCCGAACCACCGCATACACTCCGTGACCAGGTCCGGCGTGAGTGCTTCGCCGCTGGTGACGACGTGGCGCACCGCGCTGCGCGAAACGCTCTCTCGCGCCGTGCGATCGCCGAGGAACGCCCGGAGCATCGATGGCACGAAGTGCGTCGTCGAGACACGTTCGGAGACGACGAGGTCGGCAAGTGCCCTCGGATCGCGATGGTCACCCGGCGGGGCGATGACCACGGCAGCCCCGACCTGCAACGGCCAGAAGAGCTCCCAGATGGAGACATCGAACGATATGGGCGTCTTGTGCAGCACTCTGTCGCTGCCGCACAACGGCAGATGGTGCTGCATCCACGCGAGCCGGTTGTCGATCGCGCGGTGGCTCACCACGACTCCCTTCGGCCGGCCCGTGGAACCCGACGTGAACAGCAGGTATGCCGGCGTGTCGACATGCCTGCCACCACCCATGGCCCGCAGGCACTCGTCCGCATACCCGGTGAGCCCCTCGACATTGTCGCCGGTGACCACGTATGCGGCCGCGGCATCCTCGAGCATTCCCTCCACCCGTGCCGGCGGGAGGTCGAGGTCGATCGGCAGATAGACCGCCCCGAGCAGCTGGATCCCGTAGACCGCCTCGAACAGCTCGAATCCACGTGGCAGAGCCACGCCGACCACGTCACCGGCCACTACCCCCTCCGAGGCCAGGGCGCTTGCGACGCGGCGGGCGGCCCGCAGCAGCTGACCGTATGTGCGCCGGCCACCCCGGAACATCAGTGCGGTCGCATTCGGCGTGCATGAAGCCTGGTCGACGAATCGCTCTGCGAGAGTGGCCGATCGACGATCGACACCGGTGGCGTTGAATCGGTTGACGACGAGGTCGCGTTCCTCGTGTGTCAGCAATGGCAGGTCCTCGATCGCCGCGTCCACCGGGGCCGCTGCATACGTCTCGATCCAGGCAGCCAGACGCTGCAGATGCAGATCGACCTCCTTCGGGTGATACAGCGCCGGATTGGCATCGAGCTCCAAGGCAACCGCATTCCCCCGACCCGGGGCACCGCGCAGACCCACGGTCAGGTCTTCCACCGGGCCCGCGGTGAGGTTGCGGACCACGCCGGACACCGGCGACCCCACGCCCTCGAAGGTGACCTCGAGCGTGAACGGCACCAGGTTGATCTGCGCGCCGAAGAGCTGCGCCCCCTCATCGCGCGACCGCAGGCGGCGCGCCAGATCCTCCTGCCGCGTGAAGGGGTGCTCTCGCAATGCCTCCTGCTCGGCGCGAACTGCACTGACCGACCGCGCGATCGACCCGTCCGCGTGGATGGTCACCGGCAGCACGTTCATCGCCGTGCACGCGGTGCGGCTCGCGGTCAACGCCCCCACGTTGGGCATCGAGCGGTTCATCAGCGGGACGCCCACCCGCGTGTGTGGCGACCCGTTCATCCGCGCGATGTAGCTGCCGACCGCCGCCACCGTCAGGTCGGGCCAGCCCACTCCGTGTGTCCGTGCGCCGCGCACGAGTTCGCGCTGCTGGGCGTCGGTGAGGTGCATGCTGCGTCGGATCGCGGTCGCCGACGCGTCGGCGGTCCTGCCCGCGAGGGACACGATGCCCTCCATGCCGGCCAATCGGCCTGCCCACACGTCCTCACCCGCC
The DNA here is from genome assembly GCA_964412865.1 of uncultured Intrasporangiaceae bacterium. GTDB lineage: Bacteria > Actinomycetota > Actinomycetes > Actinomycetales > Dermatophilaceae > Leekyejoonella. Next base: position 5,216 of record CAYPQR010000067.1, on the reverse strand, counting down.
GGATCGGACGGCGCGGCCTCCACCAGCTCGGCGAGCCCCACCTCGGAGGGCCTTCGTCGCGACGGATCGGCATACAGCTCCGCGACACGCCTGATCAGCTGCTGCGCGCCATAGCCGTCCAGCACGACGTGGTGAGCGGCGTGATACCACCACGTCCGGCCGCCGGGCAGCCGCAGCAACGCCGTCCGCACACTGTCGATCGGCACGGCCGTGAGATCCATCGGGCGCGCCAGGTCGGCACGCATCCACGACTCCGCCTCACTCGGCGAGTCGGCCTCGATGACCTGAAGTGGCGCTCCACGGTCGACCACACGCTGCTGCGGACCCTCCGGGGTGGATCGGAAGACCGTGCGCAGCTGCTCGAATTCCCCGTATGCAGAGGCGATCGCCACCGAGAGCCGCTCAGGATCGACCGGCCCGGCGAACTCGACGACCTCCGCCGTGGTGTAACAGGGATTGTCGGGTGCCAGCTGCTGCGCGAAGAACAGCCCGCGTTGCGCGGCGGTGAGCGGCAGCCATGCCGTCACCGGGCCGCCACCGCACCCTGCTCGCGCAGAAACGCCACGGTCGCCGAGCGTGTGAAGTCGCCGAAGTCGATGTCGACGCCCTGTTCGGCCAGCTCGTCGAGGATGTCGAAGGCCTGCAACGAGTTGAGTCCGAGCCCGAACAGGTCCGCACGCTCATCCGCGAGGGCGCTGCGGACGACATCGGACGGAAGCACCCGGGCCAGCGCGTCATCCACGACCTGTGTCCACGAGCCGGCCCGCTGCCCCGCAGTCAACCGATCGATGACGTCCTCCGCGAGAGTGACCACTCCACAACACGATGCGATCAGGTCGAGCGCTCGCAGGTGCTGGTCTCGCCCGAAGTCCGCGACGGCATCGGCCACGACGAACGGCTGCACGTCCCGGCAAAACGCGTCGAAGGCCGTGGCCATCACTCCGATGTGCGCATAGACGCCGGTGATGACCAGCTGGTCACGTCCTTCGCGGGCCAGCCGATCCGCGAGGTCGGTCGCGGCGAACGCTGTGTAGCGGTGCTTCCGCAGCATCGTGTCGCGGGGCCCCGGCGCGACCTGTGGCACCACCGAGGTGTCCTCGGCGGCGGGGGTCATGCCCGCTCCCCACAGGTCACCCTGCAGCCCGCGGTCGCGGTGCTCGCCATCCTGTGCGGTGTAGAAGACGGGGATCCCGGACGACCGTGCCGCCGTGAGGATCTGGGAGGTCCGTCGCAGGGTCGCGTCGAGCGCCGGGCAGTCGGCCGCATACGGCCGCAGGAAGTAGCGTTGCAGGTCGTGCACGAGCACGGCGCTGCGACTGGCCTCCAGGACCCAGGGTGCGCGGTTGACGGGGAGGTCGAGCCCGGGAGGCACGGGGGCGTCATACGAAATCAGTCGTGGCAGTGACATGGTGAACATCCGATCGGTCGGTTGGTCAGTCGGTCGTGGACGTCAGTCGTTCGGTGAGGATGCGGCGCAGCTCGCGCCGGCTGTTCTTGCCGACGTGCGTGGCGGGGAATTCGTCGAGGAAGCAGATCGAATCGGGCATCTTGTGGCTCGCGAGACCCGACCGCTTCAGATGCTCCACGAGCCCAGTCGGCGCCGATGCGCCGTCCTCGATCCGCACGACTGCGCAGATGCGCTCTCCGAGATAGGAATCCGGTAGGCCGAGGGCTACAGCGTCGAGCACGCCCGGGTGCGCGAGCAACGGACCCTCGATCTCCTCGGTGGCGATCTTCTCGCCCGCCCGGTTGATCTGGTCCTTGTCGCGTCCGGTGACGACGAGGTGGCCGGTCGGAAGTCGTCGCACGAGGTCGCCCGTGCGATAGAACCCGTCGGCAGTGAATGACTCCGCATTCACGGACTCCGTCCAGTTCCGCGGGCCGTAGTAACCGCGAATCGTGTAGGGGCCTCTGGTCAGCAGCGCACCCTCGACTCCGTCGGGCACGTCGTGCCCGTCCTCGTCCACGACGCGGATCTCGTCGTCGGCGCTGATCGGACGGCCCTGCGTGGTGAGCACCAGGTCGTCCGGGTCGGTGACGCGGGTGTAGTTGACCAGCCCCTCGGCCATACCGAAGACCTGTTGGAGCCGGCCGTGAAGCACGGGCTCGATGTCGCGGGCGACGACGTCGCTGAGTCGCGCTCCCCCGACCTGAACCGTCCGGAGCGAGGACAGGTCCGGCTTCCGGCGGCGCGCGGCCGAAATCCACGACTGCGCAAGCGGCGGCACCAGTGCCGTCGACGTCACACTTTCGCGCTCGATGAGCCCGAATCCGGTGCGGGGGCTGGCCTCTGGAGCGAGCACGACGGTGCCGCCGACATGGAGCACACCGAGGATGCCGGGCGAGCTCATCGCGAAATTGTGCGATGCAGGCAGCACGACCAGCATCACGGTCGACTCGTCGATGTCGCAGATCTCCGCGGATGCCCGCACCGAATAGAGGTATTCGGCGGCCGCACGCGGGATGAGCTTCGAGATGCCGGTCGTGCCGCCCGACAGTTGCAGGAACGCGAGGTCTGTGGAGGTCATACGGGCGCTCGGCACGTCCGGGAGGTCGCAGGTGTCGCCCCAGCGTCGAATATCGACGAATGCCGGTGGCTGCACGCCGTGCTCGTCGAGCCGGCCACTCACGGCACGGTGCAGCGCGGCACGCTCGACGCCGCCGTCTGCGCCGTCGTCGAGCGTGACGAGGGCCGCCGCATCCGTGATCTGGCAGAACTGGGCCAGTTCGGTCTCGCGGTGGGTCGGGAGCGCGAACACCGGCACCGCCCCGAGACGGAACAGCCCGCACACGACGGCGACGTATTCGACCACGTTGGGAAGGGTGACGACCACGCGGTCGCCGCCCTCCACGCCGTATGCCGCCAGCCTGCGCGCCGCGAGGTCGGCCTGCTCCGCGAGCTCGGCATAGGTCCAGCGGATGTCGCGACCGTAGGCATCGCGACCGACCACGGCCGTGTTGCGCGCATATCGGCGAGTGCGATCGGTGACGAACTGGGCGAACGTCTCATCTGTCCAATATCCGAGTTGGCGGAAACGAGAGGCTTCTTCGGGAGCGTGGCGACGGTAGTCGAGCGCGGCTGATCTCATTGCGCGGCTCCGATCACTCGGGCCATCGTCGCCAGTTTCGCAGCGGTCTCGCGCACCTCGGCGTCCGGGTCCGACCCCGCCACGATTCCGGCCCCGGCGAAGAGCCGCAGACGGTGACCATCGAGCACCCCCGCGCGGATCGCGATGGCGAATTCTCCGTCACCACGGCCGTCGACGTGGCCGACGGCGCCGGCGAGGTGCCCCCGCAGGTCGCCCTCCATCTCGTCGATCGTTGCCAGCGCGACGCCGGTCGGCACACCGCCCACGGCCGGAGTCGGGTGCAGCATCCTGGCAAGGTGCAGAGCAGACAGCTGCGATCCGGGCGTCAGCCGCGCGCGGACGGGCGTGGCGAGATGCCAGAGGGTGTCGGTGGCGAGCAGCTCGGGCCGGTCCGGGGCGTCGATCTCGACGCAGCACCGCTCGAGCGCGCGTGTGATGGCATCGACCACGTAGGCATGCTCGGCGAGATCCTTGGCCGAATCGCGCAGAGCCCGTGCGCGTTCGCGATCCTCATCCATGTCGGACACCCTGGGGATCGACCCGGCGAGAGGGGTGCTCGTCACCACCGTGCCGCGACGGCGAACGAGCAGTTCAGGGCTCGCCCCGAGCAGGTATGGGCCGTCCGGGGCGGCGGACAACGGCAGGCCGAACACGTGCCGGCCGGGCCGGGCCGCGAGCAGGCGCGCCAGAACGGTGGCGGGTTGCAGAGCCGGACTGCTCGTGACGTCGAGCCCGCGTCCGAGCACCACCTTCTCCAGCTCGCCGTCACGGATGCGCCGGAGTGCCTCGCGCACCAGGCCCGCATACCGCTCCGCCGTGACGACCTCGGTCGTCCGCTCGTGCGCTCGCGTGCTCGGCGACCGCTCCTCGGGTGCCGTATCCACCGGCAGCACCCTGTGGGCAACACCCCGGCCCCCAGGCTCGAACGCCAATGACACCAGCGCATGTTCGCCGGGCCACAGGCCGGCGACCACTTCATCGGCCCAGGGGCCATCGGTCTTCGCAGCGACGCTGCTCCCCCGCAACTCGGCCCCGGTGAAGCCGTCGGCTCCGGTGAACACGAGGGGCACGCGACCATCGGCGGCTCTGGTGGGTTCGGTCAGCAGGGCAGGAGCAATAGCGGTCACAGCGAGGCACCCCCGTCGACGTAGACCTGCTGCAGCGTCACGTGGCGCGCGTCCGGCGAGAGCAGGAAGCACACCATCCCGGCCACGTCGTCCGGGTCCGCGATGCGGCGCAGCGGAATGCCGATGCGGTATGCCGAGGCGTCACCGTCGACCGCCGCCCGGTGACCGGCCGCCGCGTCGGGCCACAGGTCGCGCTGCATCGGGGTGTCGGTCGACCCCGGCTCCACGACGTTGCACCGGATCCCGCGCGCGGCCAGTTCGAGACCGGCCGCGCGCGTCAGTGCTGAAGCCGCGGCCTTCGACGCGGCATACGCGAGCATGCCGGTGCGCGGCACCCGGGCGGCGTTCGAGCTGACGACGACCACCGCGCCGTGGTCGGTCAGGTGGCGTGCAGCCGCCTGCAGGCAGTGCAGCACGCCGCCGGCGTTCACGGCGAGATGCTCGTCCCAGTCGGGCCCGGTGACGTCGACGAGTCCGCCAGGACGCAGAATGCCCGCCGAGCACACGAGGCCATCCAGCGACCCGAATTCACGGTGTGCGCGGTCGAACGCGTCCGCGACGTGAGCGCTGGAGGTCACATCGGCCGGCGTGGCCAGCACCGCCTCGGCCCCGGCGGCCTCCGCCTCCTTCGCGGTCGACGAGAGCGCTTCGCGGTCGCTGTCGAGCAGCGCCAGCCGGCCTCCCCCTCGCGCCAGGCGAAGCGCACTCGAGCGGCCGATTCCGGAGGCCGCACCGGTGATGAGCACCGCCCCCGATGTCCGTGACTTCTGCGTCCGAGGAATCATGCGACGATAGTAAGGGGAGGCTTACCTTACATTCAACGAGGGGTGCGGACCTCGCACACCGGGGCAGCTCTCCCCCGATCCTCGCCACGAGGTCAGGGATGGGCCCGCACTGATGTTGCCCGAGCTCTGCCCGACGCGTGAACCACGTTCAATCGGAGCTGGTCACCGCCCGATGGTGTCCAGCTCGGCCAGCGCATCCGCCGGCAGCGTCAGGC
>CAYPQR010000066.1:0-10240 GCA_964412865.1 uncultured Intrasporangiaceae bacterium | reverse complement strand
TACTCGACCAGCCCGGGGCATCTCGCGGGAAGGCCCGGCCGTCACCTGTCGAAGGCGTCGAAGAACCGGTTGCGGAAGGCGTCCATCGGCCAGACCGGCGCGTCCGGGCGAGGCAGCAGCCCCGGCTGCCATCCCCAGCTCTGGATGCGCTGCAGGACCGCTGGGTCGTGGGCGAGCACGACTGTGGGCACCAGGTGGTTGGAGTCCGTGCCGCTCACCGTCGACGACGGCTGATGGTCGCCGAGCATCACCATGACGAGGTTCTTGTCGTGCAGTCGCTTCACCCACGAAATCAGTGCGGTCAGGGAATATTCGATCGATTGGCCATAGAGCCGCTTCACGGTGGATGCGTGTCGCCAGGCGGCGTCGGGTGTGAGCCCCTGCGCCGGCATCGGGTCGAAGATCGACCCGTCGCCGAGCTTGCTCCAGGGCACCATGTGCGGCAGCGGCGTCCAGGGGGTGTGCGATGACACGAGGTCGATCTCGGCCATGACGGGGCGATGACCGGGAGTCAGTTCGTGGCGGCGGAACGCCGCGAGCGTGAACTGGTCCGGCATGGAGGCATAGCTGAAGGTGGGGCCGTGATATCCGACGTTGCGGCGGTCGTAGAGCGTGTCGTAGTGGTAGAACGACGTGCCCGGGAGCCAGGTCTGGTCGTCGCTCGGGATGTCGCTCACCGTGTGCCAGCCCGCCTTGGCGAAGGCAGAGGCGAGGTTGAAGCGGTCGCTGGAGACCAGCTGGTTGTATCGCTGCTGGTTGTCGACCCACAGGCCCGACTGCAGCGTGGAGTGGGCGAGCCAGCTGATGCCGCCGTAGGTCGGAGACTTCAAGAAGGCGCTGCGCGCGTGGAACCCGGCCCTCGCCAGCCCGGCGGTGCCGCGTCGCAGCACCCGGTCGACTCCATGGGAGAAGCGGGTGCCCTGCACGGCGACCTGCCCATAGCTCTCGACGAACACGATGAGCACGTCCTTGCCGCGCAGGTGCGCGAGCAGGTCGAGGGCCGGCACCTTCGCATACGGGTCGGTGGCGTTCACCTCGTGCGCGAAGCGCTCACGGTCCTGTATGCCGACCCACGCGTCGTGCGCCTGGCCCGCGGCGAGGATGCTCGCACTCGCCGAGGCGACGGGCGCCGCGAAGGTGAATTCCAGGCCGGTGACGGCGCTCAGCGCCCAGATGACGCCACCGGCGATCACGGCATACAGCGAGCCACGCCGATGATGTGCCGCAGTCGCCATGATCCGCCGCGTGGCCCGAATGATCAAGAATGCCAGCAGGACCAGTGCGAGGAGGGCGACGACGATGACCGTGCCGGCCGCGTCCCCGAGCGAGTCGTGGAGCACGCCGGCGGCGGACACCAGCAGTGAGGCGTCCACGACAGGCTGGAACTGCTGACCCACCTCGGCATAGAAGCCGATGTCGAACAGCCGGACCACGGCGACGACGGCGATCAGCACACCGGCGACGATCGACACGACACGCCGGACGCGAGGCGGCAGGAGCAACGCCAGCGCGACCAGCACGACACCCTCGATGGGGATGCGCAACAGGGCGAGCGGCGCCAAGGCATTGAGCTGATTCGGGAGGACCAGCATCAGCCAGACGAGCATGACAGAGGCGACAGTGGCGACACGACGCACGATTCGGCGAGCGCGCGCACCGACTCCCCGGCGATACAGCCAGAGCACGTCGTGGCCGAACGACTCGGCGAGCAGCACCATCGCCACGGCGACGGCGGTCATGCCGACCGCTCTCGGCAGGAGCCCCGACACGGCGACCGTCAGCACGATGCCCTGCACCGCGGCCACGACCTTGCGCCAGTAGCGCGGCGGCAGAGTGGCCGCCAGCCACGGCACACCCCAACCGGCCACGAGGAAGGCATATCGGACGAGCCCGATGGCCAGCACCCACGGGCCATACACGGTGGACACGGCGACACTCAGCCACAGGATCAGGTATGCGTCGACCTCCCCGTCGAATCGCGCGCCCAGCCCCGAGCTGGTCGCGGTGCGCCGCGCCACCTGGCCGTCGACCGCGTCCAGCACCAGGGCGATCGAGCTCACCACGACCAGCGTCAGCTGCACCCGGCCGTGAGGCTGTGGACCGGCAGCCAGGGCGGCAACACCGGCCACGAGCAGGGCTCGCACCAGGGTGACCCAGTCGGCGGGGCCCATCGCCGCGCCGCGACGTCTGCGCGCGACGGCGAACACAGCCACGGCGCCCCATCCGCTGATCAGCCCGGCGATCCAGCCGGGGCCGCCGACTCCGGCCGACGCATCGAGCGCACCCACGACCACGACGGTGGACGGCACACCGATGAGAGCCTCAGGACAGGTCACGCGCACCGGGCAGCCCTCCCGTGGACACCGTTCCGCCGACATCGATCTGGTGGGCGATATAGATCAGTTCGCCGGCCGCGAGCTCGCGTCTGCGGGCACCGAGCCACGTCCCCAGTCGGGTGGCGTCGACCCGGCCGGTCAGCGCGCGCTCGATCGTCGTCAGGATGCAGCCGAGGAAGTGCCGTTCGTCGTGCGGATAGCTGCCGTCGGGCTGTGAGAAGACCACCCAATCGGACGAACCGGCCCAGATTTGCGCGGCACCCGCGGACCGCAGCAGTGGCAGCAGGTGTCGCCCCGCCCGAGGCTCGCCGGCAGGACGACCGTGGCGCACCCGGCCTTCCATGTCGCGGTGGTAAGCCGTGAGCACCAGGTCGTCCAGCGGATGCTCGGGCTGGAAACTGCACTCGCCGTCATACGTGATCGTGAACCAGAAGACGCCGCCCGGCCGCAGCAGCCGCAGCAGGCCGGGCAGCAGCGATGGCACGTCGACGACATCGAGCAGGGCGTTGGCGATCAGCAGATCGGCCCCGCCCTGAGCGTCCGTCAGGTAGGCCGTGAGTTCGCGGTGCTCGAATCGCACCTCCAGATCGCCGAGGCGCAGTCCAGCGCCGGTCGCACCCGTCGGCACACCACGACTCCGGGCGTGTTCCCGCAGCGTGGTGCGTCCGTGCGCCAACAAGCCGTCGTCGGCATCCACCACGGTGTACGAACCGCAGGAGATGACCTGCCAGTCGTGCAGCCGGCAGACCATCGTGCCGGTGCCGCCGCCGACCTCGATCACGGTCAGCTCACCGTCGGGCAGAGCCGCGCAAACCCGCTCCAGCACCTGACGGTTGAGCGCACGATCGTCGACCGTACGCTTCGCCGCGAGATATCGCGCATACTCGCCGGTCATGGCTTCCACGCCACCACCTCGATGTCGCGCACCCGGCCGCCGGCCAGCCAGGCGACCCAGAGCCGGTGGGCCGTGATCAGATCGTCCACCGCCCGCCTGCCGACCACTTCCGCGATGTGCTCCGCATCCGCGACGTATGCATCGAGCAGTGCCCTGGCAGACGCGCAGCGCGTCGCGGTCGCATCATGCGTCCACCGGATGCGCAGGCCCGCCCGCCGTATGGCGGCCATCAGGTCGTCATACGGGATGAGGCGGACGGTGTCGGAGTCGGGCATGGCCATGTGCTCTCGTGCGGTCAGCGGCATTCCCACCTCCACCGTGCAGCCGAACCGGCCGCCGGAGCAAAGTCTTTGCGCGATCGACGCGAGCAACCGGTCCTTGTCCGCGAACGCGAGCATCGTGGCGAGCAGCAGCACGACGTCGGCCGGCACAGAGGGCACCGGCGGGATCCGTGACCGCACGAAGGTGCAGGGCAGCCCCTTGCAGCGTTCCCGGGCGATGCGGAGGGCACCGGCGGAGCTGTCGACGCCGACGTAGTCGCAGCCGGTCTCGGCGGCGATCAACCGGCCCGGTCCGGCGACGCCACAACACAGGTCGAGCACCGTGACACCGGCGGCGACACCGGCTTGTTCGGCGATCCGACGGATGTCGCGGGCGCGCATGAAGCTCTCCTGGGCGACATACTCGCCGTCCGGATAGGCAGCGGCGCGGGCGTGGTCGAGCGCGGCGGTGAAGGGCGCGCGGTCGTCCTGCCTCACGAGTCGCCTCCTTCGGTGAACCGTCCGGCCTGCCGGGGCGTGACATGGTGGAAGCATGACGCGCCCGCATAGAGGACAACGGGCAGGCGGGCACGGCGGTTCAATCACGGGCGTCGGGAGGAGGTGACTGATGCGGCACGCGACGGCGTGGTGGGTCGTCGAGCCCGGGCGGAGCGAGCTTCGCGACGTCGCGCTCCCCGAGCCGAGGGACGGTGAGGTGCTGGTGCGCGCGCTCTTCTCGGGGGTGAGCCGAGGGACCGAGGAGCTGGTTTTCGACGGCAGAGTGCCAGAGAGCCTTCGGGATGTCATGCGGGCGCCGTTCCAGGTCGGAGACTTCCCCGGGCCGGTCGAATACGGCTACCAGAGCGTCGGCGTCGTCGAGTCGGGACCGGCGGATCTCGTCGGACGCCGCGTGTTCTGCCTTCATCCGCACCAGGATGCGTATGTCGTGCCGGCCGACGCCGTGTTGCCACTGCCCGACGGCGTGCCCAGCCGGCGTGCCGTGCTGGCGGGCAACCTCGAGACCGCCGTCAACGCCCTCTGGGATGCCGCGCCGCGGGTGGGGGATCGCGCCTGCGTCGTCGGGGCCGGGACGGTCGGATGCTGCGTCGCCAGACTGCTCGCCCAGATCCCCGGCGCCGACGTGACGCTGGTGGACGTCGACCCTGCACGGGCCGAGGTCGCCGGAGCACTCGGTGTGCGCTTCCGCCACCCGGACGAGATCGCGGGCGCGCACGAGATCGTCGTGCACGCCAGCCACACTGCCGACGGGCTGCGCCGCTGCCTCGACCTGCTCGCGCCGGACAACGATGTGCTCGAACTGAGTTGGTATGGCGACCGGCAGGTGAGCCTCCCGCTCGGCGAGGCGTTCCATTCGCGGCGGCTCGGCATACGCGCCAGTCAGGTCGGGACAGTGTCCTCGTCACGGCGGGCGACTCGGACCCGCCGCGAGAGACTGGCGATCGCACTGCGCCTGCTCGCCGACCCGGCATACGACGCGCTCCTCGATGGTTCGTCGCCGTTCGACGAGCTGCCACACCGGATGCCGGCCGTGTTGCACGGGCACGGGCTGTGCCACGTCGTCGAATATCCCAATAGCTCAGAGAGGTGAGGATGTTCACTGTCACAGTGCGAGACCACATGATGATCGCGCACAGCCTGCGGGGTGAGGCGTTCGGGCCTGCGCAGCGGTTGCACGGAGCGACGTATGTCGTCGACGCGGCGTTCGAGCGTGCCGACGTCGACGCCGACGGAGTGGTGGTCGACATCGACGCGGCGACGCGAGCATTGCACGACGTGCTGCAGGGACTCACACTGCACAACCTCGACGACGACCCCTCGCTGGCGGACATCAACACGACGACCGAACAACTCGCGCGCGTCGTCGCCGACCGCCTGGCCGACCGCGTCGATGCGGGAGATCTCGGCGCGAGCGCTCGAGGCCTCGAGGCCCTGACCGTGACCCTGCACGAGTCGCACGTCGCGTGGGCGAGCTACCGGCGAAAGCTGTGAACGATCGCCGGGCCGGCAGGGTGCACATGGTCGTGCCCGAGGGGTTCGACGACCCTGCCCGGCCCAGCGGCGGCAACATCTACGACCAGCGGGTCGCAGCGGGACTGGCGCACCTCGGCTGGGACGTGCGGGTGCTGCCGGTCACCGGCTCGTGGCCCGAGACGAATGACCGCAGTTCAGCGGGCCTCTCCGCGCTGCTGTCGCGGATCGCCGACCGGGAGATCGTGCTCATCGACGGCCTGATCGCCTCGCCCTCGGCAGGCATCCTGCGCCCGCATCTGCGCCGGCTGTCCGTGGTGGTGCTCCTGCACATGCCCCTCGCACCGGGCTGCCCCGTCGCGTCCGCGTCGGAGCGTGCGGTTGTCACCGGGGCGCGCTCGGTGGTCGTCACCAGTTGCTGGACACGCGACCACGTCATCGGCGTCCACGGCGTGCGTGCGGATCACGTCCGGGTGGCCCGGCCCGGGGTGGACGTCCCGGCGGTGACCCGGGCGCGGCCCGACGGACGATCCGGCTCCCGCCTGTTGCACATCGGACCGCTGGCCGAGCACAAGGGTGGCGACGTGCTCGTGTCCGCACTGGGGCGTCTCGGCCGGCTGGACTGGCACTGCGCCTGGGTCGGCGACCTACGCAGCGGCGAGCCGTTCGCGCAGCGGGTGCTCGCGGACGTCTCCGCGATGCCGCACCGGCACCACCTGCGCGGAGTGCTGCCGCATCGTGAGCTGGAGTCCTGCTGGGCAGCCACCGATCTGCTGATCGCGCCGTCACGGCGCGAGACCTACGGCATGGCGGTCACGGAGGCGCTCGCGCACGGCATACCGGTCATCGCCAGCGATGCCGGGGGCCTGCCCGAGGCGGTGGGCACCGACCGGGCGGGGAGACGACCGGGCCGTGTCGTCCCCGCCGGAGACGTCGATGCGCTCACCGGCGCGCTGCGTGAGTGGCTCACCAGTCCGTCGCTCAGAGGCGTATGGCGGTCGGCGGCCGACGACCGCCGGAGCACTCTCACCGGCTGGGAAGAGCCCGCGCGGGTGGTTGCGATGGCGCTGCGGTCGGCCGACAGTGGTGGTGATGCGTGAACCCGATCGGCTGGAGGGACGTGTCATGGGTATGACGTCGTGGCGCGCTCCGGCCGGCGTGCGCAGGGCCGCGCCGCCCCGTCTGCTCGCGGCCGCACGCTGGTCGGCGGCCGCAGTGATCCTGGGCCTGGTGATCGCCCGCACGGGCGGTGAGCCCTTCGCCAGGGGCCTGCGGGCCGTCAGTGCGCCGCTGATCGCTTTCTCCCTGGTCGTTTCCGCGCTCACCACGCTCTGCGTCGCCACACGATGGCGGCAGGTGACCCACGCTCTCGGCGGCAGGCTCGATCTGGCGACAGCCGTCGGCGCCTACTACCGGTCGCAGTTCCTCAATGTCGTCCTGCCGACGGGCATCCTGGGTGACGCGCATCGTGCGGTCGGGCAGGGTCGACGGCTCGGCGGACTCGGCCATGCGACGCGCACCGTGGTGTGGGATCGCCTCTGGGGGCAGGGTGTGCAGATCGTCCTGACCTGCGTGCTGCTGCTGGGGCTGCCGTCACCCCTGCACGACGCGATGCCGGTCGTGACGTCGGCCCTGCTCGTCGCGATCGTCATCGCCGTATGCGCCGTCGCGTGGGCGTCCCACAATCGCACCGGGATTCACAGGCCGGCCCGGGCGCTCGCGGCTGATGTGCGGCTGATGACCGTCGGCGGCAGTTGGCTGGCTCCGGCGGCCACCTCGCTGCTCGCGTTCGCCGGTCACGTGGGCGTCTTCCTCGCGGCGATGTGGGCGGCCGGGGTCCGCGGAGGGTTCGGCATACATCTGGGTCTGGCCCTGCTGGTGCTGACAGCCATGTCGGTGCCGATCTCGATCGCGGGCTGGGGGCCACGCGAGGGAGTCGCGTTCTGGGCCTTCGGCGCGGCCGGCCTCGGCGGGTCGGCGGGAGTCACCGTGACCACCGTCTATGCGGTCCTCGTGCTGTGCAGCCTGGCGCCGGGTGCAGCGCTGCTCGCCATGGACACCGTGCATTCACACCGGCGTGGCGCCGATGCCTCGGCGGACGTGGCCTCCGTGGAGGGGGTCGCACATCCACGTCTCGAGGCCGATCATGGCTGAGCGGCCATACACTCTGCTGAGTGCCGGGATGTCGCTGGACGGATACCTGGACAGCCCGGTGAGGGAGCGGCTGGCCCTCTCGAACCAGGCCGATTTCGATCGGGTGGATGCCGTGCGTGCGGGGGTCGACGCGATCCTCGTCGGCGCCGAGACCATCCGTCACGACGACCCCCGGCTGCTCGTGCGGTCCATGCGGCGACGTCGTGAGCGTGAGTGCCGCGGTCTGCCGGCCTCACCGGCCAAGGTCACAGTGACGGCCAGTGGTGAATTGGACCCGGCACAGCGCTTCTTCGCGATGGGTGACGTGGACAAGGTCGTGTATTGCCCGTCGGATACGGCGGACACGGTGCGCAAGCGGCTTGGTGACGCCGCGAGCGTCGTGGGGCTGGAAGGCGAAGTCACGATGCGATCCCTTGGGAAACACCTGCACGAGAACGGTGTTCGCCGCCTGATGGTCGAAGGGGGAGGGTCGGTGCATACGCAGTTCCTCAGTTCCGGACTCGTCGACGAACTGCAACTCGTTGTCGCCCCGCTGTTCGTGGGCGATTCCAGGGCCTGCCGATTCGTCTACGACGGGGAGTTCCCCTGGGATGCCGACCATCGTGCGGAACTCGCCGACAGTCGTCGGATCGGCGATGTCGTGCTCATGCGCTATGCGCTGTCGGAACGCTTCCACGCCGAGGCCACCGATCGGTGAGTGCGACCGCCCGGTCAGCCGTCCGATCTGAGCACGACCGTGCCATCGGCAGCCACGACGTCGATATGTTTGATCTTGTTGCGTTGCAGGGCAGTTCCACTGGTGAAGACGGTTGTGTCACTGGCGCCGACACTCCACGAGCCGATGGCGTGAGCCGAGCCCGACATGCCGTCGATCTGCAGCGTGTAGACCGGCGGTGCCGCATTCGGATAGGCCGACTCGTCCGTGTCGGATGCGTAGTGGCAGCGGACGGTGATCTCGGTGCCCCAGGGCACGCTCTTGAGCTCGGCGGTGGCGCGGATCGGGCTGTCGTGCTGGGGGGTCATCTCAACCTGCCGGGCGACCGTCACCCGACTGGTCTGCGGCGATCGGTCTCCGACTCCGACGACGACGGCCAGTGCGATGATCGCGGCCGCCGCGACCGCGGCCATACCGGCAAATGCCAGCCGTCGGTGACGGGTTCGCCGGGCAGCCTGTGCCAGGAGGCTCGGAAGGAGCGTGTCCGGGACGGGTGGGGGAGTCTGCTCCATCGCCGAGGCGTCTTCGCGGGGAACGGCGTCGAGCATGGCCACCACGGGCCGCATGTGATCGACCTCGGCGCGGCATGCCGGGCAGGTCGCGAGATGGGCCTGGTATCGCGCTCGTTCGGCCTCGTCCAGCGTCCCGAGCAGATATGGCCCGGCAGCGTGCCGGAACCCGGCGTCGTCACAGGTCATGGGGCCCACCCCAGATCCTCGAGGGCATTCCGCAGCCCGATCAGCGCATAATGCGTGCGCGATTTCACCGTGCCCTCAGCGATGCCGAGCCGTTCAGCTGCCTGTGCCACCGAAGACCCACGGAAGTAGCACTCCAGCAGGACTCTTCGATGATCCACCGAGAGGGTTCGGAGCGCGGACAGCACGAGTTCTCGATCGGCGACCCGAGCGGCGAAGTCTCGCTGCACATCGGGTTCCGGCAGTTGTGGCGTCACGACCTCGGGGTGACGGTGCTCTCGGCGCCGCTGGTCGATGATCAGATGCCGCGCGACGGTGAACAGCCATCCGCGCACCGATCCCGAGCGCGGATCGAGCGCGGCCGGATGTTGCCATGCCCGCAGGAACGTCTCCTGCACGACGTCCTGGGCGGTTGCCTCGTCGCCGCCGAGCATGCGCACGGCGAACGACCACAGAGCCGCAGAGTGCTCCTCGTGCAGCCGGCGCAGCAGTGCTGCGTCGTCGGGTCGCACGGGAGCCGAGATCACCGGGCCGGAGCCCGTCTCGTAGCAGGGCGCGGGCCGCCCCACGGCAGTGCTGTGCGGTCGGGGAGAGCGGGAGTGTGCGTCATCGCGCCGGGACCTGTCTCGCCGGCGAGTCTGCACTCTTTCGCAGCAGAACGGCCGCACTGATTCCGCAGACGAGGGCGACGTATTCGCCCAACTCCGCCAGCATCACGGCTGTGCCGCTCACGATGGTCTCCTGGAATCCGAACAGGCCGAACAGCACCGAATACCAGTATGCCGCGGCGGTGACGGCGCCGAAACCCGCTGCGAGCAGTGCGGGCAACCAGTGCCGCCAGACGAGCACGGCGACACAGAGGATGACTCCGGCGGCGGTGTTGACCAGGAACAGCGGACCGATCACCGATATCTCGGAGTATCCCGCGAGGTATTGCTGCACGTGCACGACGGCGGACAACAGGGCCCCCGCGGCGGTGAGAAGCCGCAGCACGTCGGCCGCGCGCCCACCGGCCCGAACTGCTTCAGTGGCGGCATGAGCTTCCATACCGATGACACGACGGCGGCGCCGGATGGGTTCACCACGTTGGCAAAACGAGAGGCACCAGCACCTCGTCACCGGTCGCCATGGCCCGCCACCCCGCTGGTCGAGTAGCCGGGGGAGCGAAGCGGAGGAGGCAATGGGGGCACCTCCCG
>CAYPQR010000065.1:0-10246 GCA_964412865.1 uncultured Intrasporangiaceae bacterium | reverse complement strand
GCTGATCTGCAGCGGCAACTTCGCGTGGCTCAACTGGCTCACCATCGTCATCGCGACGACGGTGGTGCCCGACTCCGTCTGGCACGGCATCCTGCACATTCCGCTGCCGGGCGCCACCGGCGGAACGACCTGGTTCCTCGCACTGTCGATCGCGGCCGCCGCGCTCGTGCTCGCACTCAGCTACTGGCCCGCGCGGAACCTGCTCGCCGACCGCCAGCTGATGAATTACAGCTTCAACCGATTCCATCTGGTCGGCGCCTACGGCGCGTTCGGCTCCATCACCCGCGTGCGCCACGAAGTAGTGCTCGAGGGCACCGACGACGTCCTTCCCGGGCCGCAATCCGAGTGGCGGGCATACGAGTTCAGGGGTAAGCCGGGCGATCCGGGGCACCTGCCGCGGCAGTTCGCGCCATACCACCTGCGGCTGGACTGGATGATGTGGTTCCTCGCACTCGATCCGTATCGACGCCCGGTCTGGTTCCTGCGGCTCGTGCAGCGGCTGCTGCAGGGCGACCGGCGGACTCTCGCGATGTTGCGCATCGTGCCGTTCTCCAGCCCGCCCCGGTATGTCCGCGCGACCCTCTACCGGTACCGCTTCACGACGTGGCGCGAGCTGCGCCGCACGCACGACTGGTGGCACCGCGAGCCGGTCGGCACGGTCCTGCCGCCGGTGTCGCTCGACGACTTCCGAGGGTCATGAGCCGGCCACGGGAATGCCGTGGCCGCGCACCGCGACCCGCGCGGAGTCGAGGAGCGCCAGATCCGCCTTCCGGGCCATCACGATGATCGTGCCGGACTCCTGCGGCAGCTTGGTCTGCCGGCCGACGACCTCGACGTTGCCGGGGCTGCGCTGCAGGAAGAGGATGACGAGGTCGTCGCCGCAGGTCCGCCGCACGTCCTGCAGGGTGCACTCCCCGGAGAGGGCGATGCTCGCCACGGCATGGCCCGCGAACATCCGGCGGTCCAGATCGGCACGGGAGAGCGCGGGCTCGAACGCGAAGCGGCCGCTGAGGTGCCCGGCCGTGTCGGCGCGCTCGTCGCCGGTGCCGGCGGTGCGCCCATCGCGGTGCAACTGGTAGGTGTGCGCGCGGCCGAAGACCTTGGAAAACTCGCGCGCAGCCGTTGCATTCGTCTCATCCTCGGGGGTGCACGCGACGAACGAGCCCAGCCCCGCCAGATCCATGTCGTTGACGGCATATTCGGACAGGATGTTGGCCGTCCTCGTCTCCAGCCCGGCCCGTCTCGCACCCGCGAGCGTCTCGTGGTTGCGCGCCACCAGCAGCACCGATATGCCGAGCTTCCGCAACAGCAGCGCCGTCTCGACCACCCAGGTGTTGACGCCGACGAACATCACACCCTGCGGGCTCGCGGAGGCCAGCCCCAGCCGTTCGGCGACCGAGCCGATGCTGATGCCGTAGATCGCGACGGTGCCGATGATGACGATGAACACCAGCGGCACCATCGACGACGCCTCGGCGGCCAGCCGGGCGAGTTCGTGGGCCCGCTCCACGGTGTCGTGGCGATCCGCTCCGGAGATGTGGTGAGCCTCGGCGGTCAGCCGCTTCGCCGTCTGCCCGAGGCCGATCGCGAAGATGCTCGTGACCGCGGCCGCCACGACGCCGCGGGGCGCCATACAGGCCAGCAGGGTGCGCTCCTTGCGGGTGACCCGTGTGCCGAGCAGACCGAGCCCGACGCTGACCGGTCGCACCACGAGGACCAGCACGAGCACCATCACCAGCGCAGTCGGCGCCACGTCGACGAGCTGGGCGGGAGTGACCCGGCCGCCCAGGACGATGAACAGGGCTCCCACGAAGAGGATCTGCAGGTGTTCGGTGAATTCGGCGACGTGCTCCAGGTGGAGGCGGGGCCGGTTGCCGAGATAGATCCCGAGGATCGTGACCGTCAGCAGTCCGCTCTCCGGTTGGAGTTCGTTGGAGACGACCAGCGCCGTGATGGCGGCGGCGAGGAACGTGACACCCTGCAGGAAATCCGGCACGGCGCGCGCCCTGATCATCAGTTCCAGCAGTGCCCCGAGCGCGACGCCGATGCCGAACGCGATCACCACCGTCTTGCCCAGCGCGATCAGCACGGCGGAGAAGGCGGTGCTCGCCTCACCGGCCACGATGGCCTGGAAGACCAGCAGCGCCAGCACCGTGCCGATCGGGTCGACGATGATCCCCTCCCAGCGCAGCAGCGACGCGATGCGTTTCGTCGGTCGCAGGGAGCGCAGGATGGGAGCGATCACCGTCGGCCCGGTGACCACGAGGATCGCGCCGATCAGCAGCGCCGTCTGGATCTGGTAGCCGAGCAGCGCAGCGGTCACGGCGATCATGACCCACGCGAGCAGCACCGTCGCCGAACACAATCGCCACACCGGCCGCTTCAGGTCGCGCAGGTCCCGGATCCGCAGCGACATACTGCCCTCGAAGAGGATGACCCCGACCGTCAGGCTGATGCCGTCGAACAGCACGTCGTGCCCGAAGATCGCCTCGGGATCGACGACCTGACCGATCCCGAACCCGACCACGAGCAGCAGCAGGATCGACGGGATGCGCACGCGCCAGGCGAACCACTGGCACACGACACTGACCGCCACGACCAGTGCGAGGTATGCGGCGGGCGGCATGTGCTCAAGCGGCGAGACGATGCTCGTCATTGCGTCGGGCATTCGCACAACGATGGCAAGCGGGCGGCTCGCGCACAAGTCCACGCGGCACCGGTATGACGTGAGATCGGCCACGCTCACACGGAGGCGCCGGGCCCTGGTGGGCGGCTACAAGATCAGCCAGAGGATCTCGGTCAGCGCGAGGCCGACGACCGAGATGATCGTCTCCATGATCGACCACGTCTCGATGGTCTCGCCGATGCTCATGCCGAAGTATTCCTTCACCAGCCAGAAGCCGGCGTCGTTGACGTGTGAGAAGAACAGCGACCCGGCGCCGACCGCCAGCACGACCAGCGCGATGTGCGTCGTCGACAGGCCGGCCGCGAGGGGTGCGACGATGCCCGATGCCGTCACGGTCGCGACAGTGGCCGACCCCGTCGCCACACGCATGAGCACCGCGATCATCCATCCGAGCACAAGTGCCGAGAGGCTGGCCGCCACTGCGATCTTGCCGATCGCGACCCCGGTGCCGCCGTCGAGCAGCACCTGCTTGAAACCGCCCCCGGCGCCGACGATGAAGGTCGCGCTGACGATCGGCTTCAGGCTGTCGCTGAGCTTGGCGGTGATGGTGTCGGCGGAGAACCCGACCGTCGTGCCGAAGGTGATCAGAGCCATGAGGACGGCGAGCAGCAGGGCCACGACCGGCTCGCCGATGAACTGCAGCAGCGGGTAGATCGTCGCGTCAGGGCTCATCCAGACGTCGGAGGCGGCGCGGATCAGCATCAGCACCACGGGCAACAGGATCGTCGCGATCGTCCAGGAGAAGGTCGGCCGGCGGGTGACGGACGGATCGGCGGCCCCCGAGGACTTGCCGTCGCCCGACGACTTGATCAGGTCGCCGCCGGCACCCGAGGCGCCGATCGGCACCATACGCACGGCGACGAGGGAGAACAGCGGCCCGGCGATGATGACGGTCGGGATGGCGACGAGCAGACCGATCGCCAGCGTGACGCCGACGTCGCCGTGCAGGTTGGCGATCGCGGCGAGCGGCCCCGGGTGTGGCGGAATGAACCCGTGCAGCACCGACAGGCCGGCCAGAGCCGGAATCGCCATGGTCATGGCCGGGCGGCCCGACCGGCGGATGGCGAGCATCACCACCGGGATCAGCAGCACCAGGCCGATCTCGAAGAACATCGGGATGCCGATGATGAAGGCGATGAGAGCCATCCGCCACGGCAGGCTCCCCGTGCCCCCGGTCAGGATCTTGTCGACGATCTCGTCGGCGCCTCCGGAGTCGGCCAGCAACTTGCCGAGCATCGCGCCGAGCACGATCAGCACGCCGACGTTGCCGAGCACGGCCCCGACACCCGTCTCGAATGACGTGGCGACCTTCTCCAGGCCGATGCCCGACCCGAGGCCCACGAACAGGCACCCGATGGTGAGCGCCAGGAAGCCGTGCATCTTCAGTTTGACGATCAGCAGCACGATGATGGCGATGCCGATCGCGGTGACGACCAGGGCCTGGGTGTCGTGCCCGGCCCACGGTTCATGGAACTTCTTCAGATCGTCGTCGGCGGCAAGGCTGTGCGCCAACTGCAGTGCGGTCATGCGTGGGCTCCTTCGGCGTGGTGGAGGCGGGGCTCGACCGTGTGCCCCGGGTCAGCTTCGGGACTTATGACAATGCACCACAAAATGCCTTCGCGGCGGCTTCGACGTCGGCCCATCTGTTTTCGTCGACGACGTGTGGTGAGACCACCGAGGTCCCCGCGGTGACCGCGAGCGCGCCGGCACGCAGATAGTCGGCGGCGTTGTCGGCGCTGACGCCGCCGGACGGCACGAGCGGCGCATCCGGCAGCGGTCCCAGCAGGTCCGAGAAGTGCTTCGGACCGACGGTGCGCGCGGGGAAGATCTTGACGACGTCGGCGCCGATCTCCAGCGCGGACATCACCTCGGACGGCGTGAGGGCCCCGATGACGGCCGCGGCGCCGGCCGTGTGCGCGACCCTCACGATCTCCGCGGCGTCGCGGCCCTGACCCGGGGTGACCACGAACCGAGCGCCGGCGTCGGTGGCCGTTCGTGCCTGCTGGGCGTTCAGCACGGTCCCCGCTCCGACGATCGCTCCGGTCTGCTGTGCGGACCGGGCGGCCTGCTCCAGCAACCCGGGCAGCCCGGGAGTGGTGAAGGTCAGTTCCACGACACGGATGCCGCCGCGCACGAGCGCATCTGTGAGAGCGACGACGTCGCCGATGCGCGGCGCCCGCACGATCGAGAGGGCGCGGTCCTCCTGGAGGACGGAGACGACGGTCTCGGGGGTCATGGTGTCACTCATCGTGCTCGGGTTCCTTCCATATTGTGCGGGCGGTGCCGCAGCGCGCGGCCGGGCAGTGCGTCGGTGCGCACCCCCTCCTCGATGACGGCCGAGCCGCCGACCAGCACCCAGTCGATTCCCTCGGGCTGCTGCCGCGGGTGCTCGAACGTCGCCGTGTCGCGGACGGTCCGCGGGTCGAACAACACGAGATCGGCGGCATACCCCTCGCGCACCAGACCACGCCGGCCGAGGCCCAGGCGCGCGGCGGGCCGGCCCGTCAGATGGTGGATGCAGTCCTCGAGGCTCAACACCCCGAGTTCGCGCACGTAGTGGCCCAGATATCTCGGGAAGGTGCCCCATGCGCGCGGATGCGGTCGCTCGCCGACGAGGATGGCATCCGACCCGCCGCAGTGGGCGGGATGACGCATGATGGTGCGCACGTTGTCCTCGTCACCGACGTGCTGCAGGATCGTCGTGGCGAGACGGTCGTCGACGAGCAGGCCGAAGAAGACCTCCGTGGCCGGTTTCTTGCTCACCTGCGCCAGTTCGGCGATCGTGCGGCCGACCCTGTCGGTGAGCGCCGGGTTGCCGACACCGCTGATCTGGATCGTGTCCCACTCCGCGACGCAGCCGTGGCACCCGTCGGTGCCGACTTGCTCCAGTTCGTATGCGATGCGCGCGCGTTCGTCCTGCCGGCTCAGACGATCGAGCAACGCGTCCGTGCCGCCGACGGCGGCCCAGCTCGGCAGCAGGGCGGCGAGTGTGGTGGAGCCGGGAAGATACGGATAGGTGTCGAGCGTGATGTCGACGCCGCCGGCGATGGCGTCGTCGATGAGGGCGAGAAGCTGCGGTGCCCTGCCGCGGTTGGGTGCGAAGTTCATCGTGGCGTGGGTGAGGTGCAGCGCACAGCCGGACGCCCTTGCCACGTCGATCATCTCGCGGTATGCGTCGAGGGCGCCCTTGCCGTATGACCGGTGGTGGGGGCTGTAATACCCACCCTCCTCCGCGACGACCGCGCACAGCCTCGTCAACTCGGTGTCGTCGGCGAACATGCCCGGGGTGTAGGTCAGCCCGCTGCTCATCCCGAACGCCCCCTGCCGCATGCCGTCTCGCAGCAGGGCGCACATCCGCTCGATCTCGTCGGCGGTCGCCACCCGGTCGTCGGGGCCGACCACCATCCGTCTCAGCGTTCCCTGGGGCACGAGATATGCGGCATTGCAGGCGATCCCACGGTCCAGGCGATCCAGGTATTCCTCGACAGTGCCCCACACGTCGTCGAATCCGTCGGGGGTGCCGTTCCATCCCGCGATCTGCCTGCGCAGGTCGGCGCGGGTCGGCTCGTCGCACGGCGCGAAGGACAACCCGTCCTGGCCGAGCACCTCGAGCGTGACGCCCTGAGCGACCTTCGCGGTGTGTTCGGGATTCGCGAGGATCTGGATGTCGGAGTGGGCGTGCATGTCGATGAATCCGGGTGACAGCACTCGGCCGTCGGCGTCGATGGTGCGACGTCCCGGCGGGGCCTCGCCGGGCCTTCGGTGCAGACCGTCGATGACACCGTCCGTCACGCCGACGTCCGCGACGAACGCCGCGTCACCGGTGCCGTCGATCACCCGTGCACCGCGGATGAGCCAGTCCGAAGTCACGGCGCTCAGAACCAGGTGCGCACGAGGTCGACGACGGTCGGGTCGTCGAGATCGGCGTCGTCGATGACCGGGATCAGCTTCCACTTGTCGAAAGCCGTGCACGGGTGGGACAACCCGAGCCTCAACTCGTCGCCGACTCGCACCGGGGCGTCCTGCCCCTCGTCGAACGTCAGGAACAGGTGCTGGTCGTTGAGGGCCGTCACCTCGACGCCGCTCACGTCGGAGGCCTTCCCGCCTTGATCGCGTGGCCGGAGCCGCTGCACCTCGGGCAGACCCTCGTCATACGGCAGATCGCGTTTGCCCGCGTCGGCGAGAGCGAGCCCGGGCTCCGGCTGGGACGTGACCCGCACCCAGCCGTGCATCGCCGACCGGAAGACGGGGCCCTCGAGCCGGGGATGGGAGCCGAGCGGCGAGATGTAGCGGTAGAACCCGTCGTCGTGCACCAGGTATGCACCGCTGCGCAGGACCACTCGGGCTCCGCCGGAGGTGAGCGGGTGGAGCACCTGCTCGACCACGTCGAAGTAGGCGCTTCCACCGGCCGTGACGATCGGCGGCTGCGCACCGTCGTAGATGCCGAGGTCCTCCAGCCGGCGGTGCGCGTCGACCAGGTCCTCGAGGTAGCCCCTGACGACCGCGCGGCTCTGCTCGTCGCTGTGGTGGGCCATGGCGCCTTCGTATCCCGCGACGCCGGCCAGACGCAGGTGCGGCGACGCATCGATCGCGCGCGCGATGTCGAGGCAGGTGTTGAGGTCGCGCGCTCCCGTGCGCCCGCCCGCGCCGCCGCGCTCGACGAGCACCTGCACGGCGGGGAACTCCCCCACCGCCTTCGCCTGCTCGGCCAGCACCTCGTGCATCAGGTCGATCGTCCGCACCGCATCCGCCCAGACGTAGATCTCGACCTCGGGATGCGCCGCCAGGTCGCGGGCCACCTGTCGCAGCGCCGACGGCGCGATGAGGGTGTTGGCCACCATGACCCGGTCGATACCGAACGCGCGGGCCACCTGCAGCTGTGACTGGTTCGCGACGGTGATCGCCCACGCGCCCGCCGCCAGCTGTTCGGCCCACAGCTGCGGAGCCATCGTGGTCTTGCCGTGCGGTGCCAGGTCGAGGCCGCGCGCGGCACACCAGCCCGCCATGACCGAGAGGTTGTGGTCCATCGCGGCCCGCGAGAGGGTGAGCAGTGGGGTCGGCAGCTGCGACATGCGCGGCCTGCGCTCCCGCACCTCGTCGAGGGTGAGCCCCCACAGGTCGGCGGGCATCGCCTTGTGCCGCCAGTCGATGCGCTCCTGCGCCAGGGCCCGGACCGCCGACCGGTCGATGCTCGCCATACGGCTCCTCCAGATATTGCGTGGTATGCAACATTCGTTGCGTAATATGCTGCCCTTGTGTAGCATCATCGCGGAAGCAGCGTCAAGACCGCCCGATGAGAGGAGCACCCGGTGAGTCACCCCACCGCGGGCACGGTGATCTGTCTCGGCGAGGCGATGGTGGTGCTGCGTCCGGAGCTGCCCGGCGGGCTGCGCGGGTCCGATCTGTTGCGCCGATCCGTCGGTGGCGCCGAGGCGAACGTCGCCTCCGCGCTGGCGGCACTCGGCGTCGAGACCTCCTGGGTCTCCCGGCTCGGGCGCGACCCGCTCGGCGACTACGTCGAGGACAGTCTGCGGGCGCGCGGCGTGGAGGTGCTCGCCGAGCGCGACGACCACTGCCCGACCGGCCTCTATCTGAAGGACGGCCGCTCCACGGGCAGCACGATGCACTACTACCGCACCGGGTCCGCGGCAGCCGCGATGGACGACCGCGTCTGGTCCGATCACCACGTGTTCCGCACGCTGTCCCACTGCTCCATCGTGCACACCTCCGGCATCACGGCCGGCATCATCGCGCCCGACAGCCGTCTGCTGTCCTGGCTGATCGATGCGCGGGACCGGTTCGAGTTCACGCTCAGCGTCGACCTCAACTGGCGACCCACGCTGTGGCGCGAACGCGGCCTCGACCCGCTGATGCGCCTCATCCGTGCTGCCGACGTGCTGCTGCTGGGCGCCGACGAGGCGCAGAGCGCCCTCGGCAGCAGAGATCCGGAGGAGTTGCGCCGCATCGTCGGAGACCGGCCGACACTGGTCGTCAAGTCCGACGCCCACGTGGCGACCGAGCTGCCTCCCACCACTCCTGCCACCTCCGTCCCCGCGCTCCACGTCGACGTCGTCGAACCTGTCGGTGCGGGCGACGGATTCGCCGCCGGATACCTTGCCGGGCTGCTGACCGGCCAGGACGCCACGCGCCGGTTGAGGCTCGGCCATCTGGTCGCCGCGAGCGTGCTCGCCGAACAGGGCGACCACGCCACCAGCCTGCCCGACGCGCGCACCCGCGAGGCGATCCTGGCCATGTCGGACGGTGACTGGGCGGACATCACGGTCACCGCAGACGGCCTGCATCACGCGACCGGAGCCGCCGGATGAGCCAGAGCCTGGCTCGCGCACTGCAGATCCTGGGCGAACTCGGCGAGCACAACGCAACCCTCGACGAGCTCGCCGAAACCGTCGGAGTGCACAAGACGACGGTCCTTCGCCTACTGCGGACGCTGGAGGCGGAGCGCTTCGTCCGACGCGATGGCCGACATCGGTATTCCCTGGGTTCGAGGCTTTTCGAGCTGGGTTCCACCTCACTGGAGCGTCGCCACGTGCGCGATGTGGCATTGCCGCACTTGCACCGGCTCGGTGACGTCACGGGAGGACAGGCAGTGCACATGGCAGCATTCGAGAACACCGGCGCGGTCTACATCGCCAAGGTCGAGACGACCAGCGCAGTGCGGATGTATTCCAGAGTGGGCCTGCCCGCACCGCTGCACGCCACTGCCGTCGGCAAGGTGCTCGCCGCCGACCTCTCCGAGCCGGCGCTCGAACACGCCCTTGCCGCGACGACATTCACTCCGTTCACGAAACGCACCATCACCGAGCCCGAGGCCTACAAGCAGGAGCTCGAGACGGTCCGCGCCCAGGGCTGGGCCGCGGACCGCGCCGAGCACGAAGACTTCATCAACTGCATCGCGGCGCCCGTGCGCGACGGCGCCGGAGGGGTCATCGCCGCGGTGTCGATCTCGGTGCCAGAGGTGATCCTCAGCCGGGACGAGGTGCTGGCACTACTCCCCCACCTCTTGCGAACGACCGCCGAGATCGAGTCCGACTGGACCGACACCACCACCGACGAAAGGAATTCACCATGAGCAAGACCGAAGTCA
Organism: uncultured Intrasporangiaceae bacterium; assembly: GCA_964412865.1. GTDB lineage: Bacteria > Actinomycetota > Actinomycetes > Actinomycetales > Dermatophilaceae > Leekyejoonella. Next base: position 455 of record CAYPQR010000065.1, on the reverse strand, counting down.
AGACCACCGAAGCACCACCGGCGGCGCACGTCTTCTCCCAGGGTGTGCTCAGCGGGGGCCTTCTGCAGGTCTCCGGGCAGGGGCCGGTCGATCCCCAGAGCGGCGAATACGTGCACCAGGGCGACGTCGGCAAGCAGACCACCCAGGTGCTGCGCAACATCGACGCCATCCTGCGTGCCGGCGGCGCAACGTTCGCCGATGTGGTCATGCTCCGTGTCTATCTGACCAAGCGCGACGACTTCGCGGCGATGAACGAGGCATACGGCGCGTTCGTGACCGAGCACACCGGCGGGGGTGTCCTGCCCTCCCGCACCACCGTGATGGTCGAGTTGCCCCGCGACGACATGCTCGTCGAGATCGACGCGCTCGCCGTGGCCGACCGCGGCTGACGGCCTTCACTCCCTACGGATCAGGTCCGGCGAGATCCGCGGGTTGCCCGCAACCACCGTGAGCCC
>CAYPQR010000064.1:0-10423 GCA_964412865.1 uncultured Intrasporangiaceae bacterium | reverse complement strand
ATTGCGCGACACACACGATGAAGAGCAGGAACTTCGCGATGGCCGGGTTGTTCAGCGCGTCGAGGAACACCTGCGCGGGCGGCAGGCCGGTGCCCGTCGCGGAGAGCTTGTTCAGGCCCGCCGGGCTGCCGTCCGGGATCGCGGCGGTGATCGAGTAGAGCAGGATGAATCCGCCCACGATCGAGACGACCACGCTCAGCACGATGCCGCGCGGGGCGCTCAGCGCGGCGCCCTTGGTCTCCTCGGCGACGTGCGCGGACGCGTCATACCCGGTGTAGGTGTATTGCGCCATCAGCAGACCCATGAAGAACACGTAGGGCGTGAATCCCCACCCGGTCGCGTTGTGCCAGCCGGTCAGGGTCCAGCTCACGCTCTGGTGCTTCTCGGGCAGGATCCACAAGAACGCGACGATGACCAGGACGCCGATGACGTGCCACCAGGCCGACACCTTCGAGAGCAGGCTGACGAGGTTGACGCCGAACGTGTTGAGCAGACCGTGGCTGACGATGATGAGCACGAAGATGCCGAACACGAGCTTCGGCGTGACGCTGACGCCCCACACCAGGTTCATGAACGCCGACCAGGTCGTGGCACACCCGAAGTCGATCGCGGCCGTCACACCGATCTCGCCCATGAAGTTGAACCAGCCGATGAACCATGCCCATTGACGCTTGTTGTTCGGGGCGAGGCGACTCGCCCAGAAGTACAGGCCGCCCGCGGTCGGGAAGCGCGAGCAGATCTCCGCCATCGCGAGCGCCACGCAGGCCACGAAGATGCCGACGATCAGCCACCCCAGCACGATCGTCGAGGGGCCGCCGGAGTCGAGAGCGATGCCGTAGGACGTGATGCATCCGGCGAGGATGGAGATGATCGAGAACGACACCGCGAAGTTGGAGAACGCCGACATCCCCCGGTGCAGCTCCTGTTTGTATCCCATCTCGGCGAGCAGCTGGGCATCGGCGTCGAGCGTCTCGGAGGTGTTCTGCGGCGGTTCCTGACTCATGGGATCTCCCGGGATCGGTCATGGGGCGATGACTCGCTGGTCAGGAGTATGACGCAGGTCACATAATCCGGTCAATGGTCCATCCTCAGACCTTTTAGCGGGGCGCAGTCGGCAGCGGGTAGACCGCGTCGCATATGCCGCGCTTGGCCCGCCCGCGCAGATGCTGCCGAGCCGACAGCGGGCCGACCGCGTCGGTTACGCCGCACACACCGGCTCAGGCGGTGGCACCCTCCGGCACGTATTCGGCGAACCAACAGGTGGTCTCGCCGTATCTTCTCGGTCCGATCAGGTGGATATCGGCCGGCCAGACCGGTTCCGGCGACCGGGTGGATCGCTCGACGACGAGCACGGCGTCGTCCGCCAGCCAACGCCCCGTCACCAGGGCCTCGAGCACGGCGGCCACCTGATCCTCGCCCACGTCGTAAGGCGGATCAAGCAGCACCAGATGACGCCGTATGGTCGGCGTCGTCGCCAGCACCTGCTCCACGGTCGACGCCTCGACCGCGACCTCGGCGAGGCCGAGCTCATCCACGTTGCGCCGGATGATCGACACGGCACGCCGATTCGACTCCACCAGCAGCACCGACGCGGCGCCGCGGCTGGCCGCCTCGAGGCCCAGTGCGCCCGAGCCCGCATACAGGTCGAGCACGTGTGCGTTCTGTATGGCGTCGAGGTGCTCCAGCCTGCTGAACATCGCCTCGCGCACACGGTCACTGGTCGGGCGGGTGCCGCGGCCCGACGGCACCAGCAGGCGCCGCCCTCCGCGCACGCCCGCGATGATTCGGCTCATCAGCCGCGCTCCAGGAATGCGGCCTGCTCCTCGTCCAACCGCTCACGCATCATGTGGGCAAGGCCGGGATGGTCGGCGAGGTTCGGGTCGCGGCCGACCAGCTCGGAGGCGTCGGCACGAGCCTGCTCGATCAGCTCCACATCCTTGGCATGCGAGAGTCGCAGAAGCCGCAGCCCAGTGTGGAACCCGCTCTGGTTGGCACCGAGGATGTCGCCCTCGCGGCGCAACTCGAGATCCAGGTCGGCGAGCTCGAATCCGTCGGTGGTGGCCGCCACGGCCTCCAGCCGCCGGAGAGTGTCCGGGCTCTGCGTCTCGGTCACCAGCAGCGCCAGGCCGCCGGCATCGCCGCGACCGACACGCCCACGCAGCTGATGAAGCTGCGAGATGCCGAAGCGGTCGGCATCCATGATCACCATGGCGGTCGCATTGGGCACGTCGACCCCGACCTCGATGACCGTCGTGGAGACGAGCACATCGATCTCCCCACGGCCGAATGCCTGCATGGTCGCGTCCTTCTCATCGGTGGGCATGCGCCCGTGCAGCATCTCGATCCGCAAGCCCTGCAGGGCCTTTTCGCCGCGCAGACGGTCGAGCATCACGTATACGCCGGTCAGCTCACGGCTCTCCTCATCCGGCGTCTGCTCGCCGAAAAGCATCTCCTCGTCATCGGGTGACGACTCGTCGCCTGATGACGGGGCCGAGGCGCCGTCCGGGTCGCCGATGCGCGGACACACGACATAGACCTGATGCCCGGCGGCCACCTCCTCGCCGACGCGCTGCCAGGTGCGCTCCAGCCAGCCGGGTTTCGACGCGGGCACCACGTGGCTGGCGATGGGCTGACGACCGCGCGGCAGCTCCGTGAGAGCCGAGGTGTCCATGTCTCCGAAGACCGTCATCGCGACGGTGCGCGGGATCGGCGTCGCCGTCATCACCAGGACGTGGGGTGGACGACTCGCCTTGCCTCGCAGCGCATCCCGCTGCTCGACACCGAACCGGTGCTGCTCGTCGACGACCACGAGGCCGAGGTCGGCAAACATGACGTGCTCCTGGATCAGTGCATGCGTGCCGATCACGATCCCGACCGCGCCGGAGGCGATGTCGAGCAGCGCCTTCTCGCGTTGCGACTTGGTCATGCTGCCGGTGAGCAGCGCCACCCGGGTGCCGTGCTCGGCGCCGCCGAGCATGCCCGCCTCGCCGAGGTCGCCGAGCATCGCGCGGATCGACCGATCATGCTGCTGTGCCAGCACTTCCGTCGGTGCGAGCAGCGCCGCCTGGCCGCCGGAGTCGATGGCGGCCAGCATCGCCCGCAGGGCGACGATCGTCTTGCCCGACCCGACTTCTCCCTGCAGCAGACGGTGCATCGGGTGTGACCTGGCCATGTCCGCGGCGATCTCCTCGCCGACCTTGCGCTGACCCGCCGTCAGTTCGAAGGGCAGCCGTTCGTCGAACGCCGCGAGCAGTCCACCCCCGGTCGCGGCCCGCGCCGTCGCCTCCTGCGCGTCGAGTTCGGCCCGACGCGCCGCGAGCGCCGTCTGCACGACCAGCGCCTCGTCATAGCGCAGCCGCCGCTTGCCCCGGCCGACGTCGGCATGGTCCTTCGGCAGATGCACCAGCCGGTAGGCGCTCACCTGGTCGACGAGCCCGCGACGCTCCCGGATCGAGGACGGAACCGGATCGTCCGCGGCGTCCAGATGGTCGAGCACGATGCCGATCGTCTGGCTCAGCTGCATGTCGGTGACGCCCTTGACGTCGAGATAGAGCGGCACGAGGCCACCCGCATACGGGTTGTCGTCGTCGGACGTCATGACCGTGTAGTCGGGGTGCGCCAGTTGCAGCATGCGGCCGTAGGTCTGCAGCTTGCCCCTGAAAAGCGCCCGTACGCCGGGGATCAGCCGCTTCTCGTGACCGTAGGCCCGGAAGAAGACCAGGCCGGCCTGCCGGCCGTCGGCATCCTCGATGGTGACCTGCAGCATCATGCCCTTCCGGCGCTTCATGGTGCGCGTCTGCGCGGACACGACGGTGGCGATCAACACGGCCGTCTCGTCGAGCCGGAAGTCGGCCAGCCGCCCCGACGTCGTCGCATCGAGGTATCGCCGCGGCAGGAAATCGAGCAGGTCTGCCACGGTGTGCAGACCGCGTGCCTTCGCCAGCTTCTTGCTGATGTCACCGACCGCGGTGGACAGACGCGTCTCACGCGTCACCCGAGTCATCACTCCACCCCTACGCAGACCGCGGCTCCGACGCCGCCGCCCGTGATCGCCGTGACCTCGAGTCCCGAATCGTGGGCCCGCACGTGGGCCTCCAGCGACCCCAGCACGTCGTCCGGGACTCCCCGGCCGGTGATGAGCGTCACCAACTCGCCTCCCTGCTCCAGCATCGTGTCGATCAGTGTCTCTGCCGCGGGAAGCACCTCGTCGGTCACGGCGACCTGCTCCTGCCCGATCCATGCAGCCGATCGCTCCCCGGGACCGATCTGCTCGACACTGCCGATCCGCACGTCCTGCACGGCATCTCGGATGGCGTGCATCATCGACGCGAGGTCCGCGGCCGGATCGATCACCGCCAGGGCCGCCAGCACGTGCGCGGGGTGGTGGCAGCGGGGCACGGCGACGGTGCGTCCCTCGCGTTCGAGCAGACGCGCCACCTCCATGGCCGTCTGCGCCGCGTCACGCGACGCGGCCAGCAGCAGCACCGACGGCGCGCCGCTGCGCTCGGCCAGAGCGACGTATTCGGCGACCGACGGCATACCGGCGGAGGCGGACTCCGGCACCTGCGCGCCGGCGGCACGCGCCACGTCGGCGAAGCCGGCCCCATCCGCCAGCACGATGCGGCAGACGCCGGTGGCCGGCCCCTGCGAGTCACCGGCCTGATCGGCGAACCTGGTCACCGAGAAGTGGTGCGGGCGACCGGCGTCGGCCCCCGCGTCGAGGGCGGGGCCGACGTCGTCGACGTGCACGTGGACGCTGTAGAGGTCGGGCCCTCCCGCGATGATCAGCGAGTCGCCCAGGGCGGCGAGGCCCGAGCGCAACGTCGCGAGGCGCTCGTCGTCGGTGCCGTCCAGCAGATACATCACCTCGTATGCCGGGCCCGTCGCTTGCCCGGCCGTCTGCTGCTCGGCGCCGCACCCGTGGGGCTCACTGACGGTCAGCCACGCGGGTTGCGGGTCGGTGCTCGTGCCCGGCGTGCCGTGCACGATGCGCTGCAGGGCCTCGATCACCAGGAGATATCCGGCACCGCCGGCGTCGACGACGCCGGCGCGGTGGAGGACATCGAGCTGATCGCGAGTGGCGATGAGGGCGGACGATGCGGAACCCACCCCGGCGTCGACCACGTCTTCCAGCGACCCTCCGCCGTGGGCGGCCCGATCGGCACCGATGGCGGCCTGTTCGGCGACGGTCAGCATGGTGCCCTCGACCGGGTCGCCCACCCCGGCACGCGCCAGATCGGACGCCCGGCGCAGCGCCGCGGCGAGCCCCTGGCCGTCGAGCGAGTCGCCGCCGAGGTCGCGCACGACCTGGGCGACACCGCGGGTCAGCTGACTGAGGATCACCCCCGAGTTCCCACGGGCCGCCACCAGGGTCGCCCGGGAGAGCGCCTCCGCGGCGGCCACCAGATCGGTGGGAGCCTCCTCGGCCAGGGTGTGCAGCGCCTGGTCCATGGTGAGCAGCAGATTGGTGCCGGTGTCGCCGTCGGGCACGGGAAATACGTTGAGGCGATCCAGCGATGCGGCGTGGGTGGCGAGATCCGCTCTGGCGGTGACGACCCATCGGCGCAGCGCGACGACGTCGAGCCGTGCCAAGGTCATGGCCGTCACCCCGCTCCCTCGCTCGCCTCTCGTCACTGCGCAGGTTATCGGCTGGGCCCTCGTTTTGGTTTGCGGCGCCATCTCGGCTAACCTTGCCTGGTCCGTGCCCACGCCTGGCCTGTGCCATCCAGGGTGCGACCCTCGAGAACGTTCACTCAAGATTCAGGAGATCACCGTGGCTGCCACCTGCGACGTCTGCGGCAAGGGACCCAGCTTCGGTTACCACGTCTCGCACTCCCACCGCCGCACCAAGCGTCGCTGGAACCCCAACATCCAGCGCGTGAAGGCGCGTGTGGGCGAGGCCGGCGTGACCCCGAAGCGTCTCAACGTCTGCACCTCGTGCCTGAAGGCCGGCAAGGTCAAGCGCTGACCTGCCGCCACCGGCTCGGCATGGCCGATCCTCCCGTCGAGGAGGGTCGGTTTTTTGCTGCCCGACGCAGTGTCGGAGCGGCCGGTTCATCTCGAATAATGAGCAATCTGCCCACGATGTGAGCAGGGAGTCCCATGGGGCACCGGCGAGGGCTAGACAGAACCCATGTCTCCCACCTACACCCATGGCCACCACGACAGCGTGCTGCGCTCCCACCGCGTGCGCACGGCGGCGAACTCCGCGGCCTACCTGCTGCCCCGCCTGTCGGCCGGACAGGATCTGCTCGACGTCGGATCCGGGCCCGGCAGCATCACCGCAGATCTGGCGCGTCTCGTCGCGCCCGGGCATGTCACCGCCGTCGAGATGCACGAACAGGCCGCGGCGCTCACCCGCCGCGGTCTCACGGACGCCGGTGCGACCGCGACCGTCGTCGTCGCCGACGCGCAGACGCTCCCCTTCCCGGCCGATCGCTTCGACGTCAGCCATGCGCACCAGGTGTTGCAGCACGTCGACGACCCGGTGCGAGTGCTGCGAGAGATGGGGCGCGTGACCCGGCCCGACGGCGTCATCGCCGTCAGGGACGCCGACTACGCCGGTTTCATCTGGTATCCGCGCGTGCCGGAGCTGGACGAATGGCTGATGCTCTATCGCCGGGCGGCGCGGCTCAACGGCGGCGAACCGGATGCCGCACGCCACCTGCACGTCTGGGCCAGGGCCGCCGGGTTGCACGTGCTCGACGTCACGACGTCGACCTGGACCTACACGTCGTCGGAGCAGCGGCAGTGGTGGGGAGGCATGTGGGCCGACCGCATCACCGACAGCGCGCTCGCGCAGCAACTGGTGGATCTGGGCTGGGCAGACGCCGACGACCTGAAACGGATCAGCGACGGCTGGCGCCGCTGGGCGGATGACGAGGACGGCTGGTTCATGATCCCGCACGGCGAGGTGCTCGCTCAGCCGGCGAAATGATCCCAGCCGCCGCCGCGCTGCACCTCCCCGTCGACGGCCACTCCCGAGCCCGACGTGACGGCGCCGACGACCTGCCACCCGTCCGGCACGCGGCCCCGGTCCGGGAACGTCGCGGCCAGCGAGTGCTCCTCTCCCCCGGCCAGAACACAGCGCCACGCCTCGTCGCCGACGGCGGCCACGAGCGCATCCGCGTGGGGTGCCAGGCTGCTGCTGTCGAGGTCGATGCGCACGCCGCTCGCCCGGGCGACCCGGCCGAGGTCCCGCACCAGGCCGTCGCTCAGGTCCAGCATCGCCGTGGCTCCGGCTCGTGCCGCGATCGGCCCCTGCTCGTATGGCGCTCGCGGGCGGCGCTGACATTCCACCAGTTCGGGCCCGGCCGCCTCATCGCCCTGCTCGAGCAACAACAGGCCGGCAGCGGCCCGGCCCAAGCTGCCGGTGACCGCGACCACGTCGCCCGGCCGGGCACCGGAGCGGCGGACCGGCGGCGTCGCGCGCATCTCGCCCATCGCGGTGATGCTCACGACCCGGGTGCCGGCCGGTGCGGACGACAGGTCGCCGCCCAGCACGGCCACCCCGATCTCCCGGGCGGCATCCGTCAGGCCCGCGGTGAACGACCGCACCCAGTCGATCGGCGTGTCGGCCGCCGCGACGAGCGTCACGAGCAGGCCGGTGGCGACGCCGCCCATCGCCGCGATGTCGGCGACGTTCTGCGCCACGCACTTGCGCCCGACGTCCTCGCCCGACGACCATTCGTCGCGCCAGTCGCGCCCTAGCACCATCGCGTCGGTCGTCGCCAGCACCGCGCCCGACGGCACTGCGAGTGAGGCGGTGTCGTCCCCCGCCGCGATGAGCACTCTGTCGTGACTCGGGAGGGTGGGAAAGATCAGGTCGAGCAACTCGTCCTCGCTGATGTCGGCGAGTGTGCCCTGAGGCGGTGCGGGGTGCTCTGGTGGGGTCATCTGGGTCCTGACGGTCGTGGGGTCACCCGCACGGTAGCGCCATCCGCGGCGTGCCAGGGATCCCGCACCCGGACGCCGCCCTCTCCCGCGGGCGGCGCCGCCTCCGGGCAGGCATACGGGCGGACGGCGGCGACTGACTACAGTGGGAGTGCCCGTCGGCGGATCCGATGGCATCGGAAGTCTTGGCAACCCGGACCCGGAGGCGAGATGGTTCAGGCATACATCCTCATCCAGACCGACGTCGGCAAGGCGGCGAGTGTCGCGGAGCGGGTCGCGGCCATCGACGGGGTGACGCTGTCGGAGGACGTGACCGGACCCTACGACGTCATCGCACGCATCGAGGCCGGCGACGTGAACTCCCTGGGCAGCCTGGTGATCGCCAAGATCCAGGACACACCCGGTGTGACCCGAACGCTGACGTGCACCATCGTTCACGTGTGATCTGGGCGCTCCTGCCGGTGGTCGCGCTGGCAGGGTGCGGCAGCGGAGCAGTCAAGGCCGATCCGGCGGTCAGCGCGAAGTCGTCGGCGTGCACGAGGGCCGCGAAGCATTGGCCGGCGACGGTGGCCGACCAGAAGGCCCGAGACACGACCGCCGACTCGCCCACAGTGAAGGCCTGGGGCGACCCGGCGATCATCGCGCGATGCGGTGTCGATCCGCCCGGCCCCAATACGAAGTGTGTCACCGTGAGCGGCATCGACTGGGTCGTCATCTCACTCAGCGACGGCAAGAAGCTGGTGACGTTCGGACGCGACCCGGCGATCGAGGTGCTCGTGCCGCACAAGTATGCGCCGGCGCCCCTGGTGCTCGGCGCCTTCACGAAGGCCGCACAACAGATCCCGCAGGGTGCGCATCACTGCACATGAGGTCCCCCGTCGGCGCATCTGCACATTCCGGGCGCCGCCGGGCACACATACGTCCCTGCGCGAGGGGCCGGGGGGTTCGCTCCCTGCGAGGATGATGCCATGACGAGTCACGACCCCCGCGTCATCGGAATGCTCGGCGGAATGAGCTGGGAATCCACCGCGGAGTACTACCGCATCGCCAACGAGCTGGTGGCGCAGCGGCTCGGTGGACTGCACTCGGCGCGAGTGCTGCTGATGTCGGTCGACTTCGCGCAGATCGAGCAGCTCCAGGTGGAGGGCCGGTGGGATGAGGCCGGCCGTGTGCTCGCCGATGCGGCCGTGCGCCTCGAGCGCGGCGGCGCGGATCTGCTGTTGATCTGCACCAACACCATGCACAAGGTCGCGCGGCAGGTGCAGGACGCGGTCACCGTCCCGCTGCTGCATCTGGGCGACACGACGGCGCGGGCCGTCCTCGATGAGGGCATGACGAACGTCGGGCTGCTGGGCACGAGATTCACGATGGAGCAGGACTTCTATCGGGATCGACTGACCGGTCACGGCCTGACCGTGCTCGTCCCGCCCACGCCCGACCGGGCGGAGGTGCACCGCATCATCTATGACGAGTTGTGCCACGGTCTGATCCGTGACGCATCACGCGAGACGTTCCGGCAGGTCATCACGCGACTCGCCGAATCCGGCGCCGAGGGAGTCATTCTCGGCTGCACCGAGATCGAGTTGCTGATCTCCGCGGCCGACAGCCCCGTCCCCGTCTTCCCCACGACCCGACTGCACGTCGAAGCCGCGGTCGACGCCTCCCTTTCCGGCCTCGTTGTCCCACCGGCAGATCGCGTCACCGGACCATGAGGATACCGGTCACTCCTGATCAGATGCCTGCTGGTGACCCGAGCTGATGACGGCCGCGACTTCGCTGAGGTCGTCGTTCAACTGGTGGTCCCGGCCGGGCAGCCGATGCACCTGCGCCCGCGGGATCGCCCGGGCATAGAGGTCCGCGTGTGGCGGCGGCACGGCCCGGTCATCTGCTCCGTGGAAGACGTGCACCGGCACGCCGGCCGGCAGTCTCGCGCCCAGGTCCGGCGGGAACTCGAACCCCGCACCGGACCAGCCGCCCGCACCGACGAATGGCGCGTCGATCAGGATGATGGACGCGAAGGCTTGTTCCCAGGAGCTCTCGGAGAGCGTGGCCATCAGGATCGTCCCGCCCACCGAGTGCCCGACCAGGATCGCGCCGTCGTCGAGCGTCGCGAGCTCGCTGCGGATCGCCGCGCTCCAGGAGTCGCGGCCGGGATCATCCTCCTGTGGCATGCGCGGATACCGCACTTCGTGGCCGCTCCCGAGCCGTCGGGTCAGGTCGCCGACCATCCGGTGGTCCCAGGCGTCATGCACCTGCGCGCCCGCGCCCTGGATGAACAGCACCTGCGTTCCATACGCCATGAGGCGACCTCCGAATCATCGCTCACCGGCCAAGGGGCCCGCGTTAGCATGTCGCTCATGCCTGACACCTGGCTGTCCGACACCCGCGCTTCCTACGATATCGACGCAGCCGGATATGCCGAGCAAGTGCGCGGACTGCTGGACCGCATGCCGTTCCTGCGCGTCGGCCTGGCGTCGTTCGTCGACTCGGTGAACGACGCCGGAGGTGGCCGCGTTGCCGATATCGGCTG
>CAYPQR010000063.1:0-10509 GCA_964412865.1 uncultured Intrasporangiaceae bacterium | reverse complement strand
ACCCACTCCAGAACGACCACTCGCAGAACCTCTCCAACGTCACCACGGAGCAAGCAGCCGCGGAGACCACGCCGCCCGACGCAACTCTCCGGCCCTGCACCATGCCTTCCTCGACCGGATCGATTATGCCCGCGGACGGCACTCGCTCGCAGCGCACGGATGCCGTGTCACGATAGCCCGTCGTGGCCGGCATGTGTGCCTCACGTGTCGTTCACGCGCCGTGTCCGCCGGCGGGCGGTCGTGAGCGTGAGCGCCCAGCCGCTGAGCTCGGCTACGTCGGCCCTTGATCACGGCGCGATTTCGTGCCCTCGTCGCGGTGCTGTTTCACTCGTAGATGCTCATCGCGACACAGGTCCACACACAGAGGAGTCCCATGACTGAGCGGGCTGCCCGGAAGGTCGACGCACTCGCCCAGGAGCAGGAGACCGTCGACCGCGCCTATCGGCGACGAGACGAGCTGCTGAGCGAAGTCGAGGCCGCGCTCGCGGTGGCACCGGGGGACGAGGTGGAGGCCGCCCGCATCACCAACTTGCGGCGCAGGCGGGCGGAGCTGCGGCACGCCGAGAGCGGCCTGGTCTTCGGTCGCCTGGACGCCGCCGACGGTTCGACACGGCATCTGGGGCGAGTCGGGCTCCCCCGGCCCGGTGACGATCCCGAACCGCTGGTGCTCGACTGGCGGGCTCCCGCTGCACGCGCGTTCTACACCGCGACACCGCTCGACCCGCAGGGGCAACGGCTCCGCCGGCACATCCGCACCGACGGTCGCGAGGTGGTGGGCGTCGATGACGAACCGCTCGATGCGGCAGGCGAATCGGGCGACCTGGTCGGTGAGGGTGCGCTGCTGGCGGCGCTCTCCGCCCGCCGGACGGGCCGGATGGGCACCGCCGTCGCCACGCTGCAGCGCGAACAGGACGACATCGTGCGCGCTGCCCCGGACGGCCTGCTGGTCGCGCAGGGCGGCCCGGGCACCGGCAAGACCGTCGTCGCGCTGCATCGCATCGCCTACCTCCTCTTCAGTCGCCCGGACCTGGCAGGTCAAGGTGTGTTGGTCCTCGGACCGTCCCGGCGATTCCTCGACTACATCGCGCAGGTGCTGCCCGCGCTCGGCGAGACCGCGGTCGTCTCGGCGACCTGCGAGACCCTGCTGCCGGGTGTCGCGGTGGAGCGTGAGGAGTCGCGCGAACTCGCTGAGCTGAAGGGGCGCCCGCGCTGGCAGGCCGCCCTGACGGCATACGTTCGCTCACTGATCCCGGCACCGACCGATCTGGAATTCCGGCTGGACGGCGAGCGACACACGCTTCCGGCGGCCCGGATCCGGCGCGCCGTCGAGGCTGCGGCATCCGGGCGAGACGTACACGGGGCGCGGCGATGGTTCGTCGAGAGCGTGCACGACCTGCTGACCGACGCCGTGGTCGCACACCACGAGCAGCTCCTCGCCGGTGTGGAGGACGGGTTCGAGGACATCCTGGCCAAGGTGGACACCGGCCTGGCGAAGTCGGACGACCGCGGTGCCCTCATCGGCGCCACGGGCAGCGACGTGGACGGCACGCTGACCGAGGCGGACATCGAGCGGCTACGAGAGAGGATCGCGGGCGACCGTGGCGTCGCCGGCGTGCTCGATCGGTTCTGGCCGCCGTATGACCCGCGGGCAACCCTGCAGGCCCTGCTCGCCGACGACGCGCTGCTGCAGGAGTTCGCCCCCTGGCTCGATGCGCGTGAGCGGGCGATGATCACGGCGGCTCCGTCGGATCTCGGGGCCGGCGACATCGCACTGCTGGACGCCGTCGCCGAGCTGCTCGGGCCGACCGAGGAGACCGCGGAGCAGGGTGAGTTCCTCGCGGATCGCGCCGCTGCTCAGCGGGATTGGGCGTACGGGCACGTGGTCGTCGACGAGGCGCAGGAACTCTCGGCGATGCAGTGGCAGATGGTGGCCCGCCGCGTCCCGTCCCGGTCCATCACCGCGGTGGGTGACATCGACCAGGCCGAGGCACCGCATCGGCATACGACGTGGGAAGAGGCGATCACCCCGGTGTTCGGCGAACGCTGGAGCCGTCGCGCGCTGACGATCTGCTACCGGACCCCGCGAGAGGTCATGGCTCTCACCGGGCCGGTCCTGTCCCGGGCCGGAAGCCGGAACGAGCCGCCTCGCGCCGTCCGCGACTCGGGGTTCGGGCCCTGGGAGGTCACCTCCCCCGATCACGAGATGCCCGAGACCGTCGCGAGTCTGGTGGATGCGCTGTCGGCGCGATGGGAGGGTGGCACCGTCGGCGTTGTTGCGCCGCGTTCTCGTCTCGTGGCGTTGCGGGAGCGTATGCCGGACGCTGTCGTGCTGGCCGCCACCGAGGCCAAGGGGCTCGAGTGGGATGCCGTCGTGGTTGTCGACCCGGACGGCATCGCCGCCGAGCCTCGCGGGTGGAACGGTTTGTATGTCGCTCTGACCCGGTGCACGCAGGAGCTCGGCCAGGTGCGACCGGCCGGTTGATCAGCCGTTCCGCGAAGATGTCATGGTCGACTGAAGATGCTTCTCCGCCCGCCGTAGAGGAGTCGTCATCGTGGAAACATCGCCGCCGACCATCTGCTGAAGGAAGAGGACGAGGAGGCCCGGGAAGGCATGCGAGTCGTGATCGTCGGAGCCGGCATCGTCGGCGCCGCGTGTGCACGCCATTGTGCGTCGCGCGGCGCGGAAGTGACCATCATCGACGCGGAGATCCCGGGCCGTGCCACCGATGCGGGGGCCGGGATCGTCTGCCCATGGTCATCGCGCGTCGACGACCCGCACTGGCGCGGATTCGCCGCTGAGGCTGCCCGGATGTATCCCGAGCTGGTGGCAGAGCTTGCCGAGGCCGGATACGACGACGTGGGCTACCGCCGCGTCGGAGCCATCGGCCTCTCGCCGAGCCGCACCGAGAGGGACCTCTTCCAGCAGTGGGTGCTAGACCACAATCCGAATACCCCCGAGATGGGCGCCGTCGAGCCGGTGTCCGGTCGCGAGGCGCAGCACCTGTTTCCCCCTCTGCCCGCCGACTCCTGGGGCGTCCACATCGAGGGCGCGGCCCGCGTGGACGGGCGCCTGTTGCGCCGTGCCCTGGTCGCCGACGCGACCGCGCGCGGCGCCCGGATGATCACCGGCGAGGCCGTCCTGACCGTGGACGACCGCCGCGTGTGCGGCGTGGTCGTGGGATCGGACACGGTCGACGCCGACGTCGTGGTCGCCGCGACCGGTGCCTGGACCGATCGCTTCCTGCAACCGGCAGGCGTATCCACCGGTGTGACTCCTCAACGAGGGCAGATCGTCCATCTGGACACCGGCGCGGAGACGCAGCAGTGGCCCGTCCTACTTCCCGGCGCGAGCGGCCACTACCTGCTCGCATTCGACAGTGGGCGAGTGGTGGTCGGAGCAACCCGCGAGAGCGCGGCCGGGCTCGATCATCGAGTCACGGCCGGCGGACTGTCCGAGGTCCTCGACGAGGCCCTGTCCGTGGCTCCCGGGCTGGCAGCGGCGACCTACCTCGAGACACGAATCGGGTTCCGGCCGATGGGTCCTGACGTCCGGCCTCTCCTCGGACAGGTCAGCGGTATGCAGGGTCTCGTGATCGCGACTGGCCTCGGCGCGTCGGGGCTGACGATGGGGCCGCTCGCCGGACACGTTGCCGGCAGAATCGCGCTCGAGGAGAAGATCGACATCGAACTTGCCCCCTTCGACCCGATGCGGGCCGCGAGTCCGTAGGCGGCGCCTCGCCACGAGCACACGGGGGCGCCGCCTACGAATCACGTTGTCAGCCGCAGTGTTTGTTGAATCGGAAGGCGGAGTAGTAGCGACCTCCCAGATACATGTTGCCGCCCCATGAGACGCAGGTGTGATTCATGTTCCTGAGTGAGATGGGACCCGCGTAGTAGTTGTAGTTGCCGACGTCCTTCTTGTCCCAGGCTCCGACGTTCCGGCGATCGATGTATGCACCGATCGTGTGACGGCCCGAGTGCTTGTCATAGACGATCACGCAGTTCGTGCCGCCATGGGCCGAGCTGTACCACAGTTCCACTCGGCCTGCGGTCCTCGACCCCGACTTCATCGGCATCGAACTGATCCTGGTGCCATGGCAACTCGTGCCTGCGGCATTCGCGGCCGGCGCCATTGCGAGCGCTGTCGCGACACCCCCACCGCCGAGCATGGTGCCCGCCGCGGCGATGCTTGCCAGCGTCTTGAAAGACTTCATGGTGTTCCCCTCTGTTGCGGGGGGCGGAGGGCGAGCCCCTACTCACCCGTGACGACCGAACCCCCTACGACTGGCGAGCGTAAAGCATCGAACGGCGATGATGGAGGTTGGCGGGTGATGAAGTTTTCGAGCCGGCAGATCTAGGAGCAGGGTGGGCCGACGATCGGGCCGAACGGTTCTCCCGCGGGCAGCACCTTCGAGGCAACCGTTACGGTGATGCCTCCTCCGCCGTGCGGGCCCGGTGTGATTGTCAGGGGTCCGGTGGGCACACTGCTGGACTTCGAGGTCTTGGTGATGGTTCCGGAGGCGTGCATCGAGCAGTTCGGGAGCGGTGAGGACTCGGACGTGAGGTGGCCGGTGGCCACCGCGCCTGGGATGGGTTTGCTGTTGGTTGCCTGCTGGCAGTTGGTGCCGCGTTTGCATTGCAGCCCGGTCATCCGTTGGATCCTCACGCGTCCGTCCGTGTGGATCGTCAGGGTGAAGAAGGGGGCTTGCCACTTTTCGTGACGGAAGCGCGATTCGTGCCCGGTGTGGTCGTTGCCGTGCGGTGTCGGCTGCCGCGATCTGGTCGAGCGGCGAGTCGAATGCAGTTGCGACGTCGGATGGGTCGAATGTGACTGGTGCAGCGGCTTGTAGCTGATGTAGGAGTCGTAGCGCGGCACCTTGGCGGCCAGTGCGTAGAGGCCGAACCCGACGGTTGCGATGTTGGCGATCCGATCACCGGCCTCGACGATGGTCTTGGCCCATCCGATGCCGGGAATGAGGTTCGGGCCGTACTTCTCCAGAACCTTCTTGAGTTTCTTTGTCAGGTAGTCCTGGACGTTCCAGATTTTCAGGATCGCCGAGATCACGGCCGGGGTGGTCAGGATGGTCCAGCCGAGCGCGAAGAGGTCCTTCATGATCTGCGTGGCCGACGCGGAGCTCATGTCGTCGGACAGGCCCGTGACGTTCTGGTCTACGGTCGCGGCCGCCTGGGTGA
This sequence comes from uncultured Intrasporangiaceae bacterium, assembly GCA_964412865.1. Classification (GTDB taxonomy): domain Bacteria; phylum Actinomycetota; class Actinomycetes; order Actinomycetales; family Dermatophilaceae; genus Leekyejoonella. Next base: position 5,316 of record CAYPQR010000063.1, on the reverse strand, counting down.
CCGCGGCGCGGATCTTCTCCTTGCGCGACGGCGACTTCGGCGGTGTGTCGGTCTCGTCCGGGCTGTCGGTCGCCACGGCGATCAGCGGCGAGATGAACTGGGTCCACACGGTCAGCGTGAAGGCCATGTTGTGCCAGGCCTCCACGCTCCGTCCGGGAGCTCCGGAGAAGGGCACGACCGTCCCGTCGCCGGAGTCCTTCCCTCCCGCGACGCCGAATGATGTCTTCGTGGACAGTTCGGGCAGGATCGTCAGCTTCGCGGTCCCGTCGGAGGAGAAGTTTCCGAGGAAGTGTGTGATCGGCGTCAGGATGTCGCCGGCGTCGCAGTCCTTGTCCCTCGTGCCGAAGCCGAAGATGTGCTTGACGCCGTTCCACGCCTCGCACGCAGCGGTTTTGGCGGCGTTGCCGATGACCTTCCAGATGACGCCGAGAAGGTCTGACACTGTAGGGATCTTGATCGTGTGCGGTGGTATCAGTGCGAGTGGGGCCGCGGTCCGGGCGGAGCTGAAGAGCATGTCCCAGGTCGGGGAGGTGTTGGTGGCCTTCAGCCGTACCCCGCGGTCGTTCGACGGCTCACGGGCGTAGCAGACTCCGGTGTTGGCCGGGGCGAACTGGTGGAGGACGTGGCCGCAGCCCGAGGTCGCCAACGGGTATGACGCGTTTGTCGCCGCGGCGCCTGCGCGCACATGCAGCGACTGGGTTTCCTTCTTCAACGTGACGTTCACGTCCGCGCCCATGGCCGCGGCCTCGTTGAGCTCCGAATCGGTCGGGTGCTGCAGATAATCGGGGTCACGGGCCGCATGTGCCTTCAACAGTCTGGTGAGGGTGGACAGGTGCGGCGACATGGTCGCGGCGTGCCGGATCGCGAGCACTGCGAAAGGGTTGTCGGTGAGGAACGGCGGAGTCAGGGCGAGCTGGGCGAGTGCCGTCGACCGGTAGGAGATGTGCACGGGCAGGTGGGGAACCCCGTCGATGTCGACGACCAGCGCGAGTCCTCGCTGGTGACCTTCGGCGTCGTAGGCCGCGACGACGCCCGCCGTGTCGCGCCGGGTGAGCACGGTAACCGGCCGCGAATGATGTTGCGTGTACTGGCGTCCGGCGACGCGCAGGTGCAGCAGGTCTCGAGTCTCGAGAGACGTCGATACGCGCGTGTGCACCGACAGACTCTGCGGAAGTCCCTGGTGGTGCGTGGTCTTGTGGTGGTCGGCACTACATGCGCTCAGAAGGGATGAGCCGCACACGAGGGCGACGATCGCCACGATCGATGTGACGACGTGATGTCTGGCGAGTTTCACGTCGACTCCACCGGGATGTTCCGACTGAGGGGGATCATCACGCGCGGGTCCTTCGCCCGTCCTGCACCGGTGTCGTCGCTCGCGACGATCCCGTCCCGCCCGACTCGCCGTCCACACTCATCACTTCATCCGGTGGAGCCAGGGACAGGACGGCTGACACACATGGGCCGCGACGTTCGAGCTCTTCGTGGTCGTGATCATCGATCCGCAAGTGTGGTCCGGCATGCTTGACAGCTTCTTGACACGGCCGGTGGACAAACCCGCGCGGTCAGGGCGCCGGGGATGCCCGTCAGCCCTGCACGGGCTCGTGACCGCCGGTCCTCAGAATCGTGCCCTGGGCGATTGCGCACAGCTTCTCGCGCTCTCGCGGTCCCACCATGTGCAGTGTGGCAGTGCACACCGCTTGCCGCGCGTCCTGGTGAACGACCGTTCCGCGTGCACGCAGGACGCCATTGCGTGCACCGGCCAGATAGTTGATCGTCATCTGGCCGGTGACCACGCTGGCGCCCAGCACTGACCCTCCGGCGAAGGTGAGGACGTTGTCCGCCGCATAACTGAGCACCCCGCCGTGCACGAGGCCGAACTGCTGGCGGTGCCGGTCATCGATCTCGACCTCCAACGTGGCGGACCCCGCAGCGAATTCGGTGAGCTGTGCGCCGAGTAGGGCGCTGAACGGCTGTGCGGCCAGCACCTGCTCGGCCATGGCGAAGGTGACCGGTGCGGCACTCATGGAGACTCCTCAGCGCTCTCGCGTGTGTGCGTCGGCGCCGATCCGGCATCGACCCGGCCAGCATACGTGGGGAGATCACCGACGGCCGGTGCTCCGCCGTCAATGTCTATGGCGCCGTGACGACCCCGAGTTGTTGCAGCAGGCCGAGCCGGTCCATCAGGATCCGGCTCGAGGCCATGCGCTCGCCGCGGAACCGGTCGAAGGTCCACGCCTCGACCGACACTCGGTGGCCCGTGGCCGGGATGCCCATGAACTCGCCGTCATGTGTGCCCTCCCAGGTCGACCACGCGGCGACCGTGTCTCCCTGCCCGACCGTGGAGCGGACGGTCCAGGTCAGGTCCGGAAACGCGGTCAGCAAGACGGAGAGGAAGTCCCGCAGTCCGTCGCGTCCCGGCCCTTGGCCGGGGACCGGGTTCTCCTCGACGAAGTCGTCGTGAACGTAGGCCTCGATCTGCTCGAGGCGGTGGTCGTTCAGCACGACCCGGGCGAAGGCCCGATCCCGCTCGATGTTCTTCGCGACGGTGTGTTCGGTGATGTCTTCCATCGGCAACGCAGCCCCCATACCGGCCAATCCACATTCCACGAAACGGTATGTATCGTGATTATGCCACGGTAGCCCCACCCTCCTCCCGGGTGTCAAGTACTTTCGGGAGACAGCGCGTATCGTTGTCGCAATGGCGCGGAACTACCGGTTGGACAAGCGAGCCGAGCAACAGGCCCAGACCCGTCAACGCATCGTCGACGCGGCGATCGACTTGCATCAGACAGTGGGGCCTGCCGCGACCACCTTCAGCGAGATCGCGCGCCAGGCGGGTGTCGGGCGCGTCACGGTCTACCGTCATTTCCCCGACGAAGATGCTTTGGCGAGCGCGTGCAGCGGCCAGTATTTCGAACGACACCCGGCCCCTGACCCGAGCACCTGGGCAGACATCGGCGATCCGGCGCGGCGCCTTCGCACGGCGATCACCGAGACCTACCGCTACCACCGTTCGACCGAAGCCATGATCAGCCAGGCGCTCGCGGACTCCCGTGAGCACCCGGTCATGCAGCCCTACCACGATCACTGGCGGTATGCCGCCGAGGCGCTCGTCAGGAGTCTCGGCGCGCGGGGTCGTCGCCGGCGACTCCTGCGCGCGGCGGTCGGTCTGGCGCTGAGCTTCGACACCTGGCGGACGCTCGTACGTGATCAAGGTCTCGACGACGAGCAAGCCGTCGAGGTGGCGCTTCGTCTCGTCCGTGAACACGACTGAACGACACGGGAACGCTCTCATGCGGTCGATTCCGACCCATAGGTGGCAGGTTGGCGCGCCTCAGCCTTCCACGTGACGGTCCGGGGAATCTCGCCGATACGAGATCGGGAGCGGGTTACGTCGTGGGCGCCCGGTTGCTGGGCGACTCCGTCCGGCAGCGAGGCGCAACCAACCACGGAGTCATGCGGGACACCGGACGCGCCAACGCATCCCGGACCGCGTTCGCCTGGCCGATGTGGATGTCGTCGTCGCCGTCTCGCGGCTGTTCGGTCAGCGCGACGTACAGGACGGTGCATGTGGTGTAGGTGTTGTGCAGCCACGCCGGCGGCCGACCGCTCGGCGCCGACCGTTCGAAGGTGTCGAGTGCGGTCTCGAGCTGCTTCAGCCAGCCGACTGCGTCGCTCTCGGAGGCGACGCTCAGGGCGACCAGGGCGGCGTGCGCGACTCTTGCGTACTCCTGATCACGCCATGCCGGCCCTGGGCCGAGCAGCCGCGCGGCGAGCACGTGCAGCACCTCCGGCCCCGTGGCGACTCCCGCCCGGGCACACTCACCCAGATAGTCGGCGCCGTGAGCGACGGCGTGTAACCAGCCCAGGTGTTCGTCGTAACCGCGGGTTTCCGCCTCGGCGGGATACCACCGGGCGACCGCCTCGAACGCGTCGCGGTCGCGATCGCCCGCGCCGATGAGCCACGCGAGGATGAGGGGCGCGAACGTGCGCGCCTGCACGTGCTCGGACGTGAGATGTGTCAGGGCCGCGGCACGGATTCGAGCCCGGTCCTCGTCGAACCTCCCGCTCTCGATCCCCTCCGCCAACTCGGCGTATGCCCAGCCGTCGCGCACGGCGGGGTCAGCGGATGCGAGGCCGTCCAGGAGTTCGTCGAGGTCGTGTCTCATGACAGCGAACCTATAGTCCGGGGGCGGCGGCTGCGTCAGGGGCTGTGTCACCGGCGGCGCAGGTCGGTGCACGTCGTCGCGGGCGGTGCCTTATTCGTCATTGGGCCACGACTCCGCGAGGGAGGTGGTTCGCCGGCATACATCCTCGATCGCCGCCGCGTCCCCTCCGGCCCGTGCCGCCGCAAAGCCGACCAAGAACGCCGTGACAGGGGCGGCCGGGCGGGCGACGTTGTGCGCGGCGACCTTGGTCACGTCGAGCACGTCGTGGATGTCGAGGTCGAGGTCGAGGTCGAACTCCGACTTCAGGGCGCTGATCCAGTCATCCATGGTGCTCATCGAGATCTGCTTCTCCTTCAGTGGGATTCAAGGCGTGCCATGACGTGTCACGGCAACATCACCAGGTATGCAGGTGACGCGCTCCATTCTCTCACCGGGCGCGGGGGATCGACCGCGGCCGGTATGGCCCGACGCGCAGACATTGGACCGGTCCAACGCACGAGAGGAGCCGGTCTCGCCTGCCCGGCTTCGTCGCTGGATGATTGGCGTGTGGAAGGAGCGTGACGTCATGGCCGATGGTTCAAGCACACGGTCGGAGACCCCCGACGAACAGGACCTCCGCGATGAGCGTTGACCTCACCGCCCGCGAGCGGCGGATGGTGGACGGTGGCGAGGGCCCGGCCGTCGCGATGGCGATGCGCATCGTGATGGGGCTGGCGAGAGTCCGTCGGGCGACGCATCTGCTCGATGTGACCGGCGCACACGTCGACTCGTGTCTGTATCACGGCCGGTCGGGCCTCGACTTCGCGCAGCGTCTGCTCGACCTCGGCGGATCGGTGGCGGTGCCCACGACGTTGAATGTCGGGTCGGTCGATCTCGTCCATCCGCATATGGTTCGTGACGCCGGCGAAGCCCCCGGTGCCAAGGCCGCAGGACGCAAGCTGATGGAAACCTACGCGGCGCTCGGGGCACGACCGACGTTCACCTGCGCGCCGTATCAGCTGACATCCCGGCCCACGCGGGGCGAACACGTGGCGTGGGCAGAATCGAATGCCATCGTCTTCGCCAACTCCGTGCTCGGTGCCCGGACCGACCGCTACGGGGATTTCCTCGACATCTGCGCCGCGATCACCGGCAAGGTCCCGGCGGC
>CAYPQR010000062.1:0-10641 GCA_964412865.1 uncultured Intrasporangiaceae bacterium | reverse complement strand
GCAGGGCCTGCGTGTAGGGGTGGCTGGGAGCGTGATACACGTCGTCGCGCGTCCCCGATTCGACGATCCGGCCGAGATACATGACCGCGACGCGGTCGGAGATGTGGCGCACCACGGTCAGGTCGTGCGCGATGAAGATGTAGGCGATCTGCAGGTCGTTCTGGATCCGCTTGAGCAGGTTGACCACCTGGGCCTGGATGGAAACGTCCAGGGCGGAGACGGGTTCGTCGAGCACCAGGAGGTCCGGGTCGAGCGCGAGCGCCCGGGCGATGCCGATGCGCTGTCGCTGACCGCCGGAGAACTCGTGGGGATAGCGCCTCGCGTATTCCGGGCTGAGTCCGACCGTGTCCATGAGCTCGCTGATCCGCGCCGTCGACGTGCGACGGCTGTAGACGCCGTGCACGCGCAGCGGTTCGGCGATGATGTCGTGGACGGTCATCCGGGGGTCGAGCGAGGCGAACGGGTTCTGGAACACGATCTGCATGTTGCGCCGCAGCGGGCGCATCTGGCTCGAGGACAACGTCGTGATGTCTTGACCCTTGAACTCCAGGCTGCCGCTCGTCGGGTCGAGAAGGCGGATGAGAGTGCGCCCGAGTGTTGTTTTGCCACAGCCTGATTCACCGACCACCCCGAGTGTCTCACCCCTGCGCAGCCGCAGGTTGACGCCGTCCACGGCGTGCACGGCCCCGGTCTGCCTGCGGGTCAGGCCGCTCGTGACGGGGAAGTGCTTCATCAGATCGGTGGCCTCGAGGATGACCCCGTCGTCCGACTGCTCCTTGGTCTGCTCCGTGGTGGTGGTCACTGGATCTCCTCCGCCGCCGTCAGCAGGTTGTGCACGGTCGCGTCGTCCAACTCGTCGGAGAAGTGGCACGCGGCCTGGTGGGCGGACGCGGCGCCGACCGGGGTCAGTTCGGGCCGCTGTGTGCGGCAGATCTCGCGGCCGCGGCTGTGCAGGCAGCGGGGGTGGAACGGGCAGCCGGACGGCACGCGAGCCAGATCGGGAGGGCTACCGGGAATGGGGCGCAACCACTGCTGATCCCCGCTCGTCTGCGGAAGGCTGCCCAACAGGCCGAGGGTGTAGGGATGCCGCGGCTCGGCAAAGATCGTCTCGACGTCGCCGCTCTCCACGATGTGCCCGGCATACATGACGACCACGCGGTCTGCCATCTCGGCGATGAGCCCCAGATCGTGGGTGATCAGCACGAGTCCGGCCTGCGACTCGGCCTTCGCGGCCCGCAGGATGTCCATCACCTGTGCCTGGATCGTGACGTCGAGGGCCGTCGTCGGCTCGTCCGCGATCAGAAGGGACGGGTTGTTGGCCATCCCCATGGCGATCATGGCCCGCTGCCGCATCCCGCCCGAGAACTCGTGCGGGAACTGGCCGTATTGTCTCTCCGGCTGCGGCAGGCCGACGGAGTCGAGCAGTTCGATCGCGCGCCCGCGCTGCTCCGCTCGGTTTGCCGACCCATGCGCCCGGATCGCCTCGCGCAGCTGGCTTCCCACGCGAATGACGGGGTCGAGGCAGGTCATCGGATCCTGCGGGATCAGTGCCACGTCCTTGCCGCGGATGCGGCGCAGCTCCCGCTGGGACGCGCGCAGGATGTCTCGACCCTGGAAGAGCACCTCACCGGAGGTGACGACACGGCTCGTGCGTGGCAGGAGGCGAAGGATCGAGAGCATGGTCACGCTCTTGCCGGAGCCCGATTCGCCGACGACTCCGACGGTTTCGCCCGGGTAGACGTCGAAGCTGACGCCGTCGACCGCGCGCACACTCTCGCTGCGGCTACGGAAGGTGACCTTCAGGTCACGGATCGACAGAAGAGGGTCGGCCATGGGGTCCACCTAATCGCGAAGGCTCGGGTCGAAGGCGTCACGCAGGCCGTCCCCGAGGAGGTTGAAGCTCAGCACCGCCAGGAAGATGGCGAGCCCCGGGAACGTCATCTGGTATGACGCGTGGAAGATGTAGGAGCGCGCCTCGCCCAGCATGGTGCCCCATTCGGGATCGGGCGGTTGCACTCCCAGACCGAGGAATCCGAGGCCCGCGGCCACCAGGATCGTCAGGCCGATGTTGAGCGTGGCGTAGACGATGATCGGTGTCAGCGAGTTGCGGAAGATGTGCCGCCGCAGGATCGCCATCGGCTTCTCGCCGAACGCGACCGCGGCCTCGACATAGACCTCCTCACGGATGGCGAGTGCCTGACCACGCGCCAGCCGCACGAACTGCGGGATCACACCGACGCCCGCCGCGATCGTGACGCTGCGCGCCCCGACACCGAAGACCGCCACCAGCACCAGCGCCAGCAGGAAGGGGTTGAACGACAGCATGATGTCGGTGATGCGCTGGATCACCGTGTCCACCACCCCGCCGAGATAACCGGAGATCAGGCCGAAGGGCACGCCGATGACCGTGGCGATCGACACGGCGATGAGGCCGATGAGCAGGGTGTAGCGGCCGCCGTACATGATGCGCGCCATGATGTCTCGACCCAGGTCGTCGGTGCCCAGCCAGTGACTCGACGACGGATGCTGGAATGCCGCGGCAAGATTCTGCTCGGTGGGGTCCTGGTCGGTGAGCAGCGGCGCGAAGATCGCGAGGAAGACGAAGAACAGCAGGATCACCAGCCCGGCGATCGCCGCCTTGTTCCGTGCGAAGGTGCGCAGGCGCTTGACGAAGGGTGAGCCGCCCGCGCGGGGCATCACGCCCTCGTCGTCCTTGGCCAGCGCCACCGGAGCCGTATCACTCATCAGTACAACCTCACCCGTGGGTCGACCACCGAATACAGAAGGTCAGTAATGATATTGACGATCACGAACATGGCAGCGAAGATGAGGACGATCCCCTGCACGGCCGGGAAATCCCGCGCATTGATCGAGGTGACCAGCAGTTGCCCGATGCCCGGCCAGCTGAAGACCGTCTCGGTGAGGACGGCGCCGCCCAGAAGGGTGCCGAACTGCAGGCCGATGACGGTGAGGATCGGGATGAACGCGTTCCGCAGGGCGTGCCGCACCGCCACCCGCTCGGCGACACCCTTCGCTCTGACGGTGCGCACGTAGTCCTGGTCGAGGGTGTCGAGCATCGTCGAGCGAGTCATCCGTGACACGACCGCCATCGAGAACACGCCCAGGGTCACCGAGGGAAGGATCAGACTCGACAGCGTGCTCGCGCCGCTGACCGGCAGGAGCTTCAGATTCACCGAGAACACGACGATCAGCAGGATGCCGAGCCAGTAGACCGGCATCGACACTCCGGCCACACCGATCATGGAACTCACGGCGTCGGCCCACTTGCCCTTGTGGGTCGCGGCGACGACGCCCAGGGCGATCCCGAAGACGACGCCGAAGATCGTGCCCAGGATGGCAAGTTCGAGCGTGAACGGCAGAGCCGTCCCCACCAGCGAGGTGACCGACCCGCCCGTGCGGGCGGACGTGCCCATGTTGCCGTGCAGAAGCCCGTCGATGTATCGCCAGAACTGCACGGCCACGGGCTGATCGAGTCCCATCGTGTGGCGGATCTTCTCGACCTGCTCGGGTGTCGCCTGCAGGCCCGCGATCACCCGCGCGGGGTCACCCGGCAGTGCCTGCACCATGAGCACCACCACGGCGATCACTCCGACGAGCGTGATCAGTGCCGTCAGGAGCCGGCGCACGATGTATGCGATGAATCCACTCACAAAGAATCCTCGGTCCGTGAAGACTGGGCAGCGGTGGCGATCACTTCGGATGGGCCCCGATCGTCACGAACTTCTCGTTCGGCTGATACGAGATGCCCGCGAGGTTGGACTTGTAGGCCAGGATCAGTGTCTGGCTCCACAGGTACACCCACGGCGCGTCGTCCCAGACGATCTTCTGGATCTGGCAGTACTGCGCGTTGCGCGACGACTCGTCGAGGTTCTTGCTGGCCTTCGCGAACAGCGCCTCGACCTTCGGGTTGCTGTAGTACGACGTGTTGAGGCCGCCGTTGGTCGGCCAGTCGGACTTCAGGAACATCTGCATCTGCACCGCGCCGTCCAGCGCCCCGGGCGCCCAGCCCAGCAGGTGCAGGGGATACGGGCCGGTCTTGCTGTTGGGCCCCTCGATGGCGTTCAGGTAGGTCGGCCAGTCGGAGGTCTTGACCTTGACGTCGACGCCGACCTTACGGAGGTATCCGGCGACCGCCTCGGAGGTCTGCTTGTCCTGCAGATAGCGTCCCGACGGCGTCCCCAGGGTGAGCGAGATCTTGCCGACGCCCGCTTCCTTCAGCAGCTTCTTGGCCTTCGCGGGGTCGTAGTCGTAGTTGCCGACCTTGCAGTGCTCGGTGATGCTGTTGGCGAACGGGGAGTTCATCGGCGTGACCGCGTCGAAGAGGGTGTTCTTGATCAGGGCCTTCTTGTCGACGGCGTAGTTGAACGCCTGGCGCACCTTCTTGTTGTCGAACGGCTTGTGGGTCACGTTGAACGCGAGGAAGACCGAGCGATCGTCCGGGAGCTTCGAGACGGTGATGTCTCCACCCGAGTCGAGCGCCTTCAGGTCGCTCACCGGCGGGTTCATGATCAGGTCGTATTGCCCGGATCGCAGCCCGGCTTCGCGCGAGTTGGCCTCGGGGACGATGTTGAAGACGACGTTCTTGTAGTAGGGCTTGTCGCCCCAGTAGCCGGAATACCGCGTCACCGTGACGCTCTCGCCGTTGTGGAAGTTGACGAACTTGTATGGTCCGGTCCCCACGGGGTGGACGATGTTGGTCGGCTTGTTGCCGTGCTTGGTGGCGGATGTGGGCGAGATGATCGCGGCCATCGTGAGCGCGAGGTTGGGCAGCAGATCCGGATCGGGCCGCTTCATGTCGATGCGCACGGTGTACTTGTTCACCGGAACGATCTGCTTCATCACCTGGTATGCGCCGCCGATCGGCACCTTGACCTTGCCGCTGATCAGCCGGTCGAGGCTGTATTTGACGGCCTTGGCGTTGAACGGCGTGCCGTCCTGGAACGTGACGCCGTGGCGCAGGTTGAACGTGATCGACTTGCCGTCCTCGGCGACCTTCCACGATTTCGCGAGCAGCGGCTGGATCTTGCCCTTCTCGTCGAAGGCCACCAGGCCCTGGAGTTCGTAGTCGACGATGTTCTGGATCGTCGTCGTGGTCTGCTGAGCGGGGTCGAGCGTGTCCGGGTCGACACCGATGGCGATGTTGAAGGTGGCGTTGCTGGTGCCGGCCTGGCCGGAGGCGCCCTGGCCGGACGCGCCACCGCCTCCTCCGCTGTCACTGCCGGAACTGGTCGTGCATCCTGCGAGCGCCACCACCGCGACGGTGGCCACCGTGATGTTGCGGAACAGTGTGTGACGTGCGGTGCGCCTCGACGCGCCGTTCATACCCGATGCGGACTGGTTGTTCATCGCTGGCTCCTTGGGGACTCATGGAGACTCATGGGCGAGGGCGGGATCGGGATGAACTGCGGGAGGCGGTTCGCGTCGGCCCCGACGTTGCTATGTCCAGGTACGCTACTGGCACGGACCGGACACTGACGATGACTATTTCATAACTTGGACGAAAGCGACATCCTCAGGCATCATTCGGACCGGTTCCGCCATACGAACGTGCTGTTTTTGCTGAATTAGTCTGCGATCCGTTCGCGTTCACTCTGGCCGGGCCGGCGGCCGGTCAGCCGATGAGGCGCCGCAGCACCGTCACAGGGCGCGAGCGGATCCTGCCAGTGACTCATCGGCACGACCCCAATGGCATGCCCGTCCGCGTCGAGGATGCGCCCCATCCGCTTGACGGTCTGCAACACCGTCAGCCGGTTCTGCACCTGCATGCCGGGAATCGCGTCGACGAGACGGCGCTCCAGGTCGTGGATCTGGTCGATGTGCTTCAGCCACACGACGACGATCAGCGACGGGCGGCCCGCGAGGGTCGCCGACAATCTGGTCTGGCGCAGCCGGGCGACCGTGCGCGCGGCCTCACCGAGCACACTCACCGGCACCTCCATCGACATGATCGCCGAGACCGGCCAGCCGACGCGGCTCGCCGCGACCTCGGCGCGCAGCGAGATGGCGCCGGTGCGCACGAGGTGCTCGGTCCTGCGGCGGGCGGTGGCCTCACTGATCCCGAGGCGGTGGCTGAGCTGCGCATACGTCGCCCGCCCGTCGAGCCCGAGCTGCACGAAGAGCTCACGGTCCACGTCGGTCAGGTGCGCGAGCGGGTCGCCGTGGTGCGCGGTCTGGGTGGCGGGGTCGGAGGACGCGGGCCTGCGCCGGGGCAGCGCGTCGAGGCGCCAGTGCGCGCCGTCGTGATAGAGCCCCGTGGAGATGCGCGAGTTGGTGTGGGTGATCCCAGGGATCTTGTCGACCCGCTGCAGCAGGTAGCGAGACATCGAGTCGAGGCTCGTCGTGGCGACGGTCAGGAACAGGTCGGCGCTGCCGGCGGTGATCTCGACGGTCAACGCGTGCGGGTCGCCCACGAGCGTGTGAGCGACGTCGACGGTGGCGCCGGCGGCACACGTCACCTCGACGTACGCGACGCAGTGCGCCGACCAGGTGACCTGGCCGGGGCTGGCGGTGACCCAGGCGATGCCGCTGGACGTGAGACGCTCCCAGTGCCGCGCCGCGGTGGCCGCGCTGAGCCCGGTGACACGGGAGACGGCCGCCCACGACGCCCTCGGCTCGGCCTGCAACGCGGTGATCAGGGCGAGGTCGTCCTCGGACAGGATGTCGGAATCGATCACGTCAATGCCCTTCGTAGACGCTTTCTCGCAAATTTCGAGCCTGACCAACGGCTGGTGCCAGAGTATCCGTGGAACGGACGTCGCCGGTGAGTTTGTGGTCAGGAGAAGCCAAGTGACGCACGATGAGGGACTTCGTGAGGATGCGCGGGCGCTGGCCGGCGACCTGGTCGCGTTGCGACACAGGCTGCACCGGTGCCCGGAGATCGGTCTCGATCTGCCGGTGACCCAGCAGGCGGTGCTGGAGGCGCTCGACGGGCTGCCGCTGGAGATCTCGACGGGCGAGTCGCTCACCTCGGTCACCGCGGTCCTTCGCGGCGGTGGACCGTCCGCGGCCGGCGCGAGCCGACCGGCGGTGCTGCTGCGCGGCGACATGGACGGCCTGCCGGTGACCGAGGACACCGGGCTGGACTATGCCAGCGAGCACGACGGGGCGATGCACGCCTGCGGGCACGACCTGCACACGACCATGCTGGCGGGCGCCGCGCGTTTGCTGTCGGCGCACCGTGACGAGCTGGCGGGCGATGTGGTGTTCATGTTCCAGCCGGGCGAGGAGGGCTGGGACGGCGCCGGACACATGATCCGCGAGGGTGTGCTCGACGCAGCGGGTCCGCGAGTGCGCGCCGCATACGGAATGCACGTGTATTCCGCGCGATTCCCGCGCGGTGTGTTCACCACCCGGCCCGGGATCCTGATGGCCGCCAGCGACGGGCTGGAGGTGACCGTGCACGGGCGCGGCGGGCACGGCTCGATGCCGCATCTCTCGCTCGATCCGGTGTCGGTGGCCGCCGAGATCGTCACCGCGCTGCAGACCATGGTGACGCGGCGTTTCGACGTCTTCGACCCGGTCGTGGTCACGGTCGGCACCTTCCACGCCGGCACCCGCCGCAACATCATCCCCGACGACGCGACGTTCGAGGCGACGATCCGGTCCTTCAGCACGGCGTCCCGTGCGCGGATGCGGGAGGTCGCACCGCTGCTGTGCCGGCAGGTGGCGGAGGCACACGGGCTGACCGCCGAGGTGCGATACCACGACGAGTACCCGCCCACCGTGAATGCCGCGGACCCCGCGGCATTCGCCGCCGACACCGTCCGAGATGTCTTCGGGCCGCAGCGGTATGCCGATCTGCCGCACCCGAGTTGCGGCGCCGAGGACTTCTCGCGCGTCCTGGAGGAGGTGCCCGGGTGCTACGTCTTCCTCGGCGCGCACACCGGGGACACCTTCGAGGGCAGGGCATACAACCACAGTCCGCGCGCGGTGTTCACCGACGACGTCATCCCTGACGGCGTGCTGTTGCACGCACAGCTGGCGATCCGCGCGCTGCGACGCGAGGCTGCGGGACAGATCCAACTGGAAGCGGAGGAAGCATGACCGACACACAGACGGGCGACGGCGGCAGGCTGCTGCTGCGGGGCGGCTCGGTGTTCGACGGCACCGGTGCCCCGGCGGCACAGGGCGATGTGGTGGTGCAGGACGGGCGGATCGTCGAGGTCGGGACGGGTCTGGACGGCGACAGCGCGGTGGACGTCACCGGCTGCACGATCCTGCCGGGGTTCTTCGACTGTCACGTGCACCTGACGTCGTCGGGTGTCGATGTCATGAGCCGGCTGACGACCCCGTTCTCCTACCAGTTCTATGAGGCCATGGCCAACCTGCGCGCCACGCTGGCCACCGGCGTGACCACGGTGCGCGACGCCGGCGGGTCGGACCTCGGCATCCAGCAGGCGGTCGCGGACGGCCTGCTCGAGGGGCCACGCGTGCTGCTGGCGGTCAACATCATCGGGCAGACCGGCGGCCACACCGACGGATGGTTCGCCTCCGGTGTCGACGCGCCGATCTCCGGGCCGCATCCCGGCCGGCCGTCCGGGATCGCCGACGGCGAGGACGGTATGCGGCGCGTCGTGCGCCAGATGTTCCGGGCCGGCGCCGATCACATCAAGATCTGCACCACCGGGGGTGTGCTCTCCCCGCGCGACGACCCCCGGCATACGCAACTGACCCCGGACGAGATCCAGGTCGCGGTCACCGAGGCGGCGGCGCACGGCAGCTACGTGATGGCGCACGCGCAGGGCACCGAGGGCATCAAGAACGCGGTGCGTGCCGGGGTGCGGTCGATCGAGCACGGCATCTATCTCGACGACGAGGCGATCAGCATGATGCTGGAGCGCGGCACGTGGCTGGTGCCGACGCTGGTGGCGCCGCGTGCCGTGCTGGAGGCGGCGGACGCCGGGGTGAACATCCCCGAGGTGATCGTGCAGAAGGCGCGGTCGGTGTCGGCGGCGCACACCGAGTCGGCGCGTGCCGCGGTCGAGGCCGGCGTCAACATCGCCCTGGGCACCGACAGCGGTGTCGGCCCGCACGGGCACAACCTCGAGGAGCTGGTGCTGCTCACCGAATGCGGTATGACCGCCGCCCAGGCGCTCGTCGCCGGCACCAGCGGCGCCGCCCGGCTGTGCGGCCTGCAGGACGAGGTCGGCCGGATCGTGCCGGGCCTCGCCGCCGACCTCGTCGTCGTCGACGGCGGGGTGGACGACCTCGCCTCCCTGCCCGAGCGGATCCGGCAGGTCTGGCAGGCCGGCCGGCTGAGCGTCGGAGACACCGAGCGCTGAGACTGTGCCGGTCGAACCGACCCGATCCACACCACCACGACCCGCAACGAAAGCCGGTGATCGCCCGTGAACGAGCTGACGTCATACGTGAAGACCGTCCTGCCGTGGCATCTGGAGCTCTATGAGGACCTCCATCGCAATCCGGAACTGAGTTTCCAGGAGGTGCGCACCTCGAAGCTGGTCGCGGGGCGGCTGGAGGCGCTGGGGCTGACCGTCCACAGCGGCATCGGGGGCACCGGCGTCGTCGGCGTGCTGAGCAACGGCCCCGGCCCGGTGGTGTTGGCCCGCGCCGACATGGACGGGCTGCCGGTGCGTGAGACGAGCGGGCTTCCCTATGCCTCGACGGCGACCGCGACCGACGCGGACGGCCGCACCGTGCCGGTGATGCACGCCTGCGGCCACGACATGCACATCAGTTGCCTGTTGGCCGCCACGCAGATCCTGGCGGAGCACCAGGACGAGTGGTCGGGCACCCTCATCGCGTTGTTCCAGCCCGCCGAGGAGCTGGTGGACGGCGCACGGGCCATGGTCGACGACGGCCTCGCCGACCTCATCCCGGCGCCGGACGTCGCGCTCGGCCAGCACGTGATGGGCCTGCCGCATGACACCGTTGCGGCCCGCCCGGGTGCGGCGCTGTCGGCGTCGGACAGTCTGCGAGTCGTCATCCACGGCCGCGGCACCCACGGGTCGATGCCGCACCTGGGCATCGACCCGATCCTGGTCGGCAGCCACATCGTGACCAGGCTGAATGCGGTGGTCTCCCGCGAACTGGCGCCGGGGCACTTCGGGGTCGTCACGGTCGGCAGCTTCCGGGCCGGGACCAAGAGCAACATCATCCCGGGAGACGCCGAACTGCTGCTCAACCTGCGCTCCTACGACGAGCCGACCCGCGCACAGCTACGGGCCGCCGTCGAACGCATCATCCGTGGCGAATGCGAGGCGTCCGGATGCCCGACGCCACCGGACCTGGAGTATTTCGAGACGGCGCCCCTCACGCAGAACTCGGCGGAGGTCCATCGCACGGTGTCTGCGGCGTTCGAGGCGCAGTTCGGCAGCCGCGCGGTCGTCATGGAGCCCTCGACGGGCAGCGAGGACTTCAGCGTCATCCCCGACGCCCTCGGCGTGCCCTACCTGTATTGGATCTGGGGCGGATTCGATCCGGAGACGTATCGTGCCGCCGAGGCCGCCGGGACGCTGGCCGGCACCATCCCCGGCAACCATGCGAGCACCTTCGTGCCCGTGGCGGAGCCGACCCTGACGACCGGTACGACAGCGATGGTCACCGCCGTGATGAGCTACCTCGCGAGGTCCTGATCACCCACCTGGCTGGTCGAGTAGC
>CAYPQR010000061.1:0-10715 GCA_964412865.1 uncultured Intrasporangiaceae bacterium | reverse complement strand
CGAAGAAGAAGATCGACGAGGACATCGGCGACGACCTCGACATCCTGCTGCAGGCGGCCGAGCTGATCATCACCACCCAGTTCGGCTCCACCTCGATGCTGCAGCGCAAGCTGCGGGTCGGGTTCGCCAAGGCCGGCCGCCTGATGGATCTGCTGGAGTCGCGCGGCATCGTCGGCGCGTCCGAGGGGTCCAAGGCACGCGACGTGCTGGTCAAACCCGACGACCTGCCCGCGACGCTGTCGCTGCTGAAGGGTGAGGAGCCGCCGGACGAGCCGTATGACGACCAGGCTGCGGGCGACGACGAGGACGCCTGGCAGCTGACGACCAACGGCCGATCCGGTGAATAGCGGACGCCGGGCGTTGCGCGGTGCATTCGCTCGTCCGGTCTGAGATGGTGGTGCCTCGTGGGAGGGGGATCTGATGTCGAGTGATCCGACGCAGCCGATCGAGCCGGGCCGGCCCGGCCCGCCGGGGCAACCGCCACGGGGGCCGCAGCAGCCGCTCGGCGGACCCGTGGGAGGCCCGCCGCCCGGTGGTGTGCCGGCAGGGCCCGGGTTTGCGCAGAGTTCGCCCAAGCCCGGCGCGGGGTTCGTCGGTGTCGCGGTCGTCGGGGCCCTGATCGCGGGCATCGTGGCCGTCGTCGGCAGCTGGGTGGGCACCACGCAGCACCCCACCAATCCCTTTGCCCAGTCCGTGGGTCTGTCGGTCTGGCCCTGGTACGGCCAGAACGACACATCGCAGATCTATCAGCTCTTCGGCATCCAGATCGCCGCCGTCGTCGTGATCAGCTTCCTACTGCTCATGGTGGCCACGCGATCGGTGCCCGGCGCGCGTTCCTGGCCGGCCGTGTTCTTCGCCGCCTGGTGGATCGTCGGCATCGCCGCGGTCATCGGTGCGGTGATCGCGACGCAGGCGAGCGACCTCGACCTCTATCGCGGCGCCGACCCCGCGTTCCGTGCCTGCGTCACCGGCATGATGTGGGCGATGGTGGCCGGGTGGATCCCCGCGGTGTTCACCGCGACCGCCAACGCCATGCGCAGAGGCTGACAGCGCTCACGCGTCGCCGTCCAGCTCCTCGATGGTTGCCAGGGACGGGGGCAGCTTCTCCTGCAGGTCGCGCGCGACCTCCTCGACCGCCCGCATCACCCTCAGCACGTTGCCGCCGGCCACCTTCGCCAGCTCCTCGTCGGACCATCCCCGGTCGGCGAGTTCGGCGAAGAGAGCGGGATAGCACGACACGTCCTCCAGACCCTCCGGAAGGCGGTCGACACCGTCGTAGTCGCCGCCTACGCCGATGTGGTCGACGCCGATCAGTTCGCGCAGATACTCGAAATGAGCCACCGCGTCGCCGATGGTCGCCACCGGCTTGGGGTGGTCGGCCTGACGTGCCGTCGTGAACTCGCCGAATCGTGCGTGATCCTTCGGGTCCACGCCGGCCGCGCGTGCCGCCTCCTTCGCCTCGTCCCGCCAGTCTGCGCACGCCTGCGAGACGAAGTCGGGCACGAAGGTCGACATGATGACGCCGCCGTTCGCCTCCAGGGTCCTCAGCACGTCGTCCGGCGCGTTCCGCGGTGCCGAGCAGACGGCGCGTGCGCTGGAGTGGGAGAAGATCACCGGCGCGGAACTGGTGGCGAGCGCGTCGCGCATGGTGTCGGCCGACACGTGCGACAGGTCGACCAGCATGCCGATGCGGTTCATCTCCCGCACGACCTCCTTGCCGAATGCCGTCAGCCCGTGGTGGGCCGGGGTGTCGGTCGCCGAGTCCGCCCACGGATTGTTGTCGTTGTGGGTGAGGGTCATGTAGCGCACGCCGAGCACGTGCAGCATGCGCAGCACCGCGAGCGAACTGTCGATCGACTGACCGCCCTCGGCGCCGAGGAGCGAGGCGATGCGTCCCGACGCGAACACCTGCTCCACCTCGTCGGCCGTGCGGGCCAGCCCGAAGGTGTCGCTGTAGCGGCCGATCATCTGGTGGACGGCGTCGATCTGCTCGAGCGTGGCGGTGACGGCCTTGCCCTCCGGCAGGTTGGAGGGGACGAATACCGACCAGAACTGTGCCCCGACGTGGCCCTTGCGCAGGCGAGGAATGTCGGTGTGATTGCGGTCGCTGGTGTCACCGGCGATGTCGAGCCGGTCGAAGTCGTAGCCGACGGTTTCGCGGGCGCACCACGGCAGATCGTTGTGGCCGTCGATCAGCGGGTGGTCGGCGAGCAATGAGTTGATGCGGTCGGTGTTCGGGGAGGTCATGACACCATCAGATCATGGAGTGCCCGGCGGACGCCGCACGATCCCTGCCCGGGCTGTCATTACAGTTGTGGGTATGACAACCGCAACTTCCCGCAGCGTCGCGATCGTCACCCTCGGTTGCGCACGCAACGAGGTCGACTCCGAAGAACTTGCCGGACGGCTCGAATCGCAGGGGTGGTCCCTCGTGGACGACGCGCAGGAAGCCGACGTCGCGGTGGTCAACACGTGCGGCTTCGTGGAGCAGGCCAAGAAGGACTCGATCGACGCCTTGCTCGAAGCCAACGACCTGAAGCAGAGCGGTCGCACCCAGGCGGTCGTCGCCGTCGGCTGCCTCGCCGAGCGGTATGGCAAGCAGCTCGCCGACCAGTTGCCCGAGGCCGATGCGGTGCTCGGGTTCGACTCGTACCAGGACATGGCCGGTCATCTGACAGCCATCCTCGAAGGACACGCTCCGGCGCCCCACACCCCGGGGGACCGCCGCAAGTTGCTGCCCATATCCCCGGTCGACCGGCAGGGGACCGGTGTGGCCGTGCCGGGGCACGGCGACGTGCGGGCACCATCGGGTGACGTCGCGGTCGAGTCGCCGCTGGCGTCGCCCCGGGTGATCCGCGCCCGGCTCGACGGGCGGCCGTGGGCGCCGCTGAAGATCGCCAGCGGGTGCGATCGCCGGTGCGCGTTCTGCGCCATCCCGATGTTCCGCGGCGCGTTCGTGTCGCGGCGGCCGCACGACGTGCTGGCGGAGGCCCGCTGGCTGGCCGAGCGCGACGTCAAGGAGGTGTTCCTCGTCAGCGAGAACACCACGTCCTACGGCAAGGACCTCGGCGACCTGCGGCTGCTCGACACGATGCTGCCGGAGCTGGCCGGCGTCGACGGCATCGAGCGGGTGCGCGTGTCCTACCTGCAGCCGGCCGAGCTGCGGCCCGACCTGCTCGACGTCATGACCCAGACGCCCGGTGTGGTGCCCTATTTCGACATCTCCTTCCAGCATGCCAGTGGGCCGCTGCTGCGACGGATGCGCCGGTTCGGCTCCCGCGAGTCCTTCCTCGCCCTGCTCGACGAGGTGCGCCGGCGGGCACCGCAGGCCGGGATCCGCTCCAACGTCATCGTGGGATTCCCCGGTGAGACCGACGACGACCTGGCGCAGCTCGAGGAGTTCCTCACGCACGCGAGACTCGACGTCACAGGGGTCTTCGGATACTCCGACGAGGACGGCACCGAGGCGGAGACCTACGGCGCCAAGCTTCCGGCGGAGGAGATCGCCGCGCGCGTCGACCACTTCCACACTCTCGTGGAGGAGCTGAACTGCCAGCGCGCCGCGGAGCGGATCGGGGAGACGGTCGAGGTGCTGGTCGAGCAGGTGGATCCCGACGCGGAGGACCCGGATGACCGGGTGCGCGGCCGGGCGGGGCAGCAGGGCCCCGACGTCGACGGCGAGACGACCCTGACCGTGCCCGAGGGCGAGGCGACCCCCGCGGTGGGCGACATCGTGCGTGCGCGAGTCACCGACACGATAGGCATCGACCTGGTCGCCTCACCGCTGGATCGCGGATGACGGCAGGCCTCGTGCCGGATCCGGCCGGTAAACCACCGGACAACGTGAGCAACTGGAATATCGCCAACGCTCTCACGATGCTTCGCGTGGTGCTCGTGCCCGTGTTCGGCTGGCTGCTGCTCGCCCGGGGCGGCGAGAGCAACGCGCTGCGGATCGCCGCATTCGGCGTGTTCGCACTCGCCTCGATCACCGACCGGATCGACGGGGAGGTCGCACGCGCCAGGGGCCTGGTCACCGAGTTCGGCAAGATGGTCGACCCGATCGCCGACAAGGCGTTGATGGGTATGGCGCTGGTCGGACTGTCCGTCATCGACCAGCTGCCCTGGTGGATCACCGTGCTGATCCTGGTGCGTGAGATCGGCATCACGCTGCTGCGCCTGTCGGTCATCCGCCACGGCGTGCTCCCGGCGAGCCGGGGCGGCAAGATCAAGACGGCGCTGCAGGCCTGCGCGATCGGACTGTTCGTGCTGCCTCTCGGGGGCGTGGCGCACGTCATCGCGTGGGTGATCATGATCGCCGCGCTGGTCGTCACCCTGGCGACCGGCGTCGACTATGTCTTCCGGGCATTGCGCCTGCGTCGCACCAGTGCGCGGGCCATCGCCAAGCGCGAGGCACGGAGGCGCCGTGAGCGCGGCTGAACTCATTGCGGCCCTGCGCAATGCCCGCCGGAGCGTCGCCGCCGCGGAGTCGCTGACCGGGGGGCTGGTGAGCGCGGCGCTCACCAGTGTGCCGGGCGCCAGCACCGTGATGCGCGGGGGTGTGGTCTCCTATGCGACCGACGTCAAGGCGAGCGTGCTCGGGGTCGACGACTTCCTGCTGCGCAGCGGCGGGGCGGTGCAGGCGCAGGTGGCCCGCGAGATGGCGACCGGGGTGCGCTCCCTCCTCGCGGCCGATCTCGGACTGGCGACGACCGGCGTCGCCGGGCCCGACCCGCAGGACGGTCAGCCGGTGGGTCGCGTCTTCATCGCGGTCGCCTGGCGAAGGAGTGACGGCACCGCGGCCGACGAGGTCCGGATGCTGGACCTGGGCGGTGACCGGTCGCAGATCCGCGAGCAGACCGTCGCCGAGGTGCTCGACCTGGCGCAGTGGGTCGTGACGGGGCGGGCAGGCCGCTGACCAGGGGCGCGAGGCCGCGAGGGCCTCGGGGAAGACGACCGGGGTCTTTCGTTGTTGCGCATTCGTGACGTTGATGAGTGCGCGGCCGCCTCGGACAAAGCGGGCGGATGTCCGTGTCGGGGGTTATCGTGGAGTTGTGAGCGACGCGCAGGTCGACCCGAGTGCTTAGGAGGCGTGATGATTCTGCTTCGACGCGAGTTGGGCGACGTGCTGCGTGAGCACCGCCAGGAGCAGGGACGCACCCTGCGCGAGGTGTCGGCGGCGGCCAAGGTGTCACTGGGTTATCTCAGCGAGATCGAGCGCGGTGAGAAGGAGGCTTCCTCGGAGCTTCTGGCCTCCGTGTGTCAGGCGCTCGGGTTGCCGCTGTCGGAGACGCTGATGCTGGTCTCCGAGCGGGTCGCCGTGGCCGAGGAGCTGACCGCGCCGGTGCCGCTGCCCGTCGTTGCGGGCCCGGTCGTCTCCGCGGCCTGATCTCACCTGATCCGCAGTCCGCGCGGCGTGAGGTGAAATCCCGCGTCCTGCAGGGCCTCGACCACCGGATGGCGGGTCTGCAGGGCAGGCTCCCCGTTGACGGTATGCACCGTCAGTCCCGACAGCGTGCGCTCCGCGACGAGCGCGGCGAGACACTCGACTGCTGCCGACAGCACGAGGGGCCGGTCGTCCCAGACCAGCAGCGACTTGCCGCCGCGTTCGACGAACAGCACCAGTTCGCCGTCGCACAGCGCGACCATTGCGCCGGCCTTCCGACCCGGTCGATGCCCCGAGCCGTCCTCCGGCGGGGCAGGCCAGTCGAGTGCGGCGCCGAACGGATTCGCCGGATCGCAGGCGGCCAGCACCCGGGCGGTCGGCGGACCGGCGGGCTCCCCGGTCGCCGCTCGCGCGGACGCCCGCAAACGATCGACGGCCCCGGCCGTCGCGAACTGGGCCGCGCCGAGACCCTCGACGAAGTATCCGCGCCGCACCCGGCCGGCATCCTCCGCCGCGGTCAGCACCCGGTAGACGGCGGAGAACCCGCCGGCCACGCCCTCGGAGGCGACGACGCCCCGGGTGACCACCCCATACCGGTCGAGCAGCACCTCGGCGTTCGCGAGCGCGCGAGCGGTCGGATCGGCGTCGGCCGGTGGAAGCAGGGACCACCGTCCCGCGACGGTCGCGGGGACGGCGACGCGGACGGTCTGCGCCGTGCGCGGTGCGATGCCACGCAGCCCCGCGTAGCGCCCTCGACTCGGTCGAGGGCGTGCTCGATGAGTGGTGCGACCTCCCGCGAGTCGGGCGCGCAGCGGCGCCAGGGTGTCGCCGCTGACGCGGCCGGACCAGACCAGATCCCACAGCGCCGTCTGCAGCCGGTCGGCGGGGGCATCCGGCAACGCTGCATCAAGTGCGGTGAAGAAGTGCGCGCCGCCGGCGCCGAGGACATCCAGGAGTTCGGTGTGCAACGGTCCCTCGGCCGGCTCGTCGGCCGGCGGTGCGAGGGTGAGGTGGGCGGTGTCGGCCGGGTGCAGGGAGATCCAGCCGTCGTGCCCCGCGAGGGCCCCGTGCCCCTGCCAGATCACTTCACCGGCGCTGGTCAGTTCGTCGAGCAGAGCAGGGGTGTAGTCGCGCACGCGCGCCGGCAGGATGAGGGTCTCCAGCGCACTGGCCGGCACCTGCAGTCCGGCGAGCTGTTCGATCGCCCGCAGCAGGCCGTCGACTCCCCGAGACGGTGACGTCATACCCTGCCAGGCCGGCAGGAATCGCGAGAATCCGACCTGGTCGACCGGCTCCACCTCGGCCCGCAACGCGGCGAGAGAGCGTCGTTTGAGCAGATGCAGCACGTCGCGGTCGCAATAGTCGAACCCCTGCGCGGCACCGCCGCCACCGAGCGGGCGCAACTCGCCGCGCACCAGGGAGCCGTCCTCGACCATGGTGTCGAGTGCGTCGCGGGCGACGGCGCGGTCGATGCCGAGCGCGCTCGAGAGGTCGGCGGCTGCGAACGGTGTATGGGTGCGCGCGAACCGGTGAATCAGGCTGGCCAGCGGATCGTCCTGCGACTCCAGCAGGCTCATCGGCAGACCGGGCGGCAAGGCGGCGCCGAGCGCGTCGCGCAGTCGCCCGGCATCCTCGACCACGGCATACCGCTCGAGGCCCGCCCAGCGGACCGCGATGATGCGCCGCGAGTCGAGTAGCGCGGCGATCCACGAGTCGAGGTCGGGGCGCCCCTGCGCGACAGTGCGATCGAGCAGTTCGCTGCGGGTGAGCGGACCGAGCACCCGCAGCGCGTCGTGCAGGTCGTCGGCGCGCCGGCACTGGCGCGAGGGCGCCAGACGCTGCAGCTGCTCCTCGGTGTGCGCGACGACCTGCGGGTCGAGCAGGTCGCGCATCGAGGCGCCCTCGTCGTGGCCGAGCAGATCCGCCAGGAGGGAGGGATCGAGGGCCAGCGCCGCCGCCTTGCGCTCGGCCAGGGGCGAGTCGCCCTCATAGAGGAACTGCGCGACATAACCGAACATCAGACTGCGCGCGAACGGTGACGGAGTCGCGGTCTGCACCGTGGACAGGCTCACGCGGCGTGCCCGCAGGTCTTCCATCAGCGTCACCAGCGACGGCACGTCGAAGACATCCTGCAGACACTCACGCACCGTTTCGAGCACGATCGGGAAGGACGGATAACGGCTCGCGACCTCGAGCAGCTGCGCGGAGCGCTGCCGCTGCTGCCACAGCGCCTGCCGGCGGCCCGGGTTGCGACGCGGCAGCAGCAGCGCCCGGGCAGCGCATTCGCGAAACCGGGAGGCGAACAGCGCCGAACCGCCGATCTCGCGGGCCACCAGGTCACGGACCCCGGCGGGGTCCAGCGCGACGGCGTCCAGGACCTCACGGTCGATCTGCGCGTCGTCCAGATCGGTGTCGGGCAGCCGCAGGACGATGCCGTCGTCGGCGTGCATCACCTGGAGTTGTGTGCCGAAGCGGTCGCGGAGCAGGGCCGAGATCGCCAGCGCCCACGGCGCATGCACCTGGGCGCCGTAGGGGGAGTGGATCACCACGCGCCAGTCGCCGAGTTCGTCGCGGAATCGTTCGACGACGATCGAACGGTCGTCCGGCAGCCTGCCGGTGGCGGCCACCTGTTCGTCGAGATAGTCCAGCAGGTTGTCGCTCGCCCACTGGTCGAGGCCGGCCGATCGAGCCCGCTCGGCGGCATCCGGCCGCCCCATCGACCCCAACTCCCGGGTGAATCGGCCGACGGCGCGGCCGAGTTCGGCGGGGCGCCCCAGGGCGTCGCCCTTCCAGAACGGCAGCCGCCCGGCCTCACCCGGCGCCGGAGTCACCAGCACCCGGTCGTGGGTGATCTCCTCGATCCGCCAGCTCGTCGTATCCAGGGTGATGACGTCACCCACACGCGACTCGTAAACCATCTCCTCGTCGAGCTCCCCGACGCGGCGTCCCGGCCCGTCGCCGCTCGCCAGCACGACGGTGAACAGGCCCCGGTCCGGGATGGTGCCGCCGCTGGTGGTGGCGAGCCACTGGGCGCCACGGCGCGCCGTCAGGGTCGAGGTGATGCGATCCCACACCACGCGCGGGCGCAGCTCGGCGAAGTCGTCGCTCGGGTAGCGGCCGGCCAGCATGTCGAGCACGGATTCGAGGACCGTCCTGCGCAGTGAGGTGAACGGTGCGGCGCGCTGCACGAGGGCCTGCAGCTCATCGACATGCCAGTCGTCCATCGCGCACATCGCCACGATCTGCTGGGCCAGCACGTCGAGCGGGTTTCGAGGCACCCGCAGTTCCTCGATGCGGCCGGCGAGCATGCTCTCGACGACGACGGCCGTCTGCAGCAGGTCGGCGCGGAACTTGGGGAAGAGCACGCCGCGTGACGTCGCGCCCACGTGGTGGCCGGCCCGGCCCACCCGCTGCAGGCCGCTGGCGACGCTCGGCGGCGACTCCACCTGGACCACCAGGTCGACGGCTCCCATGTCGATGCCCAGCTCGAGCGAGCTGGTGGCGACCACGGCCGGCAGCCGGCCCGACTTCAGTTCGTCCTCGATCTGCGCCCTGGCCTCCTTGCTCACCGAGCCGTGATGCGCGCGGGCCAGCACCGCGGGTGCGCCCTTCGACTGGCCGGCGCCGCCCATCAACTCGGCCGGAGGCAGCCGGCTCACCGTCGCCTCCGCGCCTGGCTGCGTGCGCTCCATCCAGATCTCGTTGAGGCGGGTGGTGAGCCGCTCCGCGAGACGCCTCGAGTTGGCGAAGACCAGCGTCGAGCGATGCGCGGCGACCAGGTCGACGACGCGCTCCTCCACGTGCGGCCAGATCGAACTGCGTTCTCTGGGCGTCGCGCTCGGTCCGTCCGTGGCCGGTGCGGTGCCGAGCTCGCCGAGGTCCGGCACCGGCACGACGACGTCGAGCTGCCACGACTTGGTCGACGGCGGCTGCACGACGGTGACCGGGCGGCCGCCCGCGAGGAAACGGGACACCTCCTCCGGCGGCCGCACGGTGGCGGACAGGCCGATGCGTTGTGCCGGCCGGTCGAGGATCGCGTCGAGCCGCTCGAGGCTGAGGGCCAGGTGGGCGCCGCGCTTGGTGCCCGCGACAGCGTGCACCTCGTCCACGATGACCGTCTCGACGCCGGTGAGCGCCTCCCTGGCGGCCGACGTCAGCAGCAGGAACAGCGACTCCGGCGTGGTGATGAGCACATCCGCGGGATGCTTGGCGAAGCGGCGGCGTTCCGCGGACGGCGTGTCGCCGGACCGCACGGCGACGCCGACCTCCGGCTCGGGCAGGCCCATACGGGCGGCGGCATGCCGGATCCCGGTCAGTGGGGCGCGCAGGTTGCGCTCGACGTCGACCGCGAGGGCCTTCATCGGCGAAACGTAGAGGACGCGGCAGCGGCGCATCGGATCCTCCGGTGCGGGCTGCGCGGCGAGGCGGTCGAGCGCCCACAAGAACGCGGAGAGCGTCTTGCCCGAGCCGGTGGGCGCGATCACCAGTGTGTGATCGCCTCGCACGATGGCATCCCAGGCGCCGGCCTGGGCGGGTGTGGGCGCGCCGAACGAACCCTCGAACCATGCGCGGGTGGCGGGGGAGAAGCGTTCGAGCGGGTCGGCCGTCATCGGGCACCAGCCTGCCACCGGCCGGTGACAGGGCCGATACTGGTGTGATGCAGTCGCCGATTCGAGCGAGAGTGCGAGCAGCGATGGCCGCGACGCCGCGGACGCGCTTCCTGCCACCCGACCAGACCGGGTGGGCGACGGAGGACCGGCCGCTGCCGATCGCCGCCGGGCAGACCAATTCGCAGCCGACGACCGTGTGCGACATGCTCGAGCTGCTGGACGTGCGGCCCGGCGACCGCATCCTCGACGTCGGCTCGGGATCCGGCTGGACGACGGCCATCCTCGCGCGCCTGACCGGCCCGCACGGCGTCGTGATCGGTGTCGAGCGACAGCCGGAGCTGGTGGACTTCGGCGGCGGGCGTGTGCGCGCCGCAGGCATGCCGTGGGCGAGCGTGCAGCCGGCCCGCGACGGGGTGCTGGGGCTGCCGGAGCACGCTCCATACGACCGGATCCTCGTCTCGGCGCAGGGGCCGGACCTGCCGCAGCAGCTGGTCGACCAGCTTGCGCCCGACGGGGTCATGGTCGCCCCCGTCGCCGGCCGTATGGTGCGCGTCACCATGACGGCGCACGGTGCCCGCACCAAGCGATTCGGCCGTTACAGCTTCGTGCCGCTGGTGACGTGACGCGCTATAGCGCGACAAACCGTCAACACTCGCCCGGGGCGGCGTGAATGGTGACGGTTCGTGACGCTATAGCGGATGTCAGGTGGCCGGCTGCTGCTG
>CAYPQR010000060.1:0-10857 GCA_964412865.1 uncultured Intrasporangiaceae bacterium | reverse complement strand
TCGAGCCGGGCACGTCGAACTGTTCACTGAGCCGGATCGGTTTGCCGCACTGCGCGGTCTCGACCCGCGCCAACTCGGTCGCGACCGCCTCCAACTCCCGCGCCAGGGCCAACAGCGCGGCCGACCGGTCCGCGGGAGTCGCGGCCGCCCACCCCGGCAGGGCCGTGTGCGCCGCATCCAGGGCCGCCTCCACCTGCTCGGGCGTATCCGCCCGATACGACCAGATCACCTCGCCCGTCGACGGGTCGATCACCTCCTGCACCGGACCCGACCCGCGGCCGGGCCTTCCCCCGACGAAATTGCTGCAGTCACCGAATACATCCATCGCACAGTCCTCGTGTCGTTGCTTGTCGTTCAGGAGTCGAAACCAACGCCGGCCTTGTCGAGCGCCTTCAGCCAAAGGCCTCGTTCGCCGCGGTTGCGGTCGGCGCGGGTCAGCTCCTCCGTCGTCAGTTTGATGCCGAGCCAGGCCAGCGGCTCCGGCGGAAAGGGCAGGGGCATCTTGCGCACCATCTCCAGTTCGGTCAGCTCCGTCTCCTCGCCGGAAAGCAGATCGAGCATGACCTTGGCGCCGAATCGTGTTGCGCCGACTCCGAGCCCGGTGTATCCGGCCGAATAGGCGACCCTTCCGTGATGCGCCGTGGTGAAGAAGGAGAAGAAGCGGCTGCAGGTGTCGATGGCGCCGCCCCACTGATGAGTGAAGCGGAGCCCCGCGAGCTGCGGGAAGGTGTCATGGAAGTGCTTGGCCAGTTTCTCGAATGTCTCCGGCCGCTGGTCGTATTCGAGCTTCACCTGGCGCCCGAAGTGGTAGACGGCGTCATACCCGCCGAAGAGGATGCGGTGATCGGCCGTCTGCCGGTAGTAGTGGAACAGGTTGGACACGTCTCCCAGCCCCTGCCGGTTGCGCCAGCCGATGGCGTCGCGCTGCTCGGCGGTGAGCGGCTCGGTCATCAGTGCGTAGTCGTAGACCGGCACGGTGTGCAGCCGGGTGCGGCGCAGCAACGATGGAAACACGTTGGTGGCCAAGGCGACTCGCGAGGCGGATAGCGATCCGTCATCGGTGCGGAGCGTCACGCTGTCGCGATCCGCGTCGAGCCCGCGCACCGGCGTGTGCTCGAAGATCTCGACGCCGAGCTCCAGACAGACTCTGCGCAGACCCCAGGCGAGCTTGGCCGGGTGCACCAGCGCGGTGCCCCGGGTGTCCCACAGACCGGCAAGATAGGTCGGAGAGTCGACCTCTGATCGCACGGCCTGCTCGTCGAGGAACCGTATGCCTGCCTGCTCGTCGGCCTCCTCCTTCAGCCAGTCGATCTGGTGCTCGGCGGTCGCGACGTCGAGGCTTCCCGTGCGTTCGAAGTCACAGTCGATGTCGTAGCGTGCGACGGTCTGCTCGAGCTCGTCGAGATTCTGCAGGCCGAGCCGTTCCAGGGTGTCGATCTCGCGCGGGAGGTGCTGGCGGCCGTTGGCGGTGCCGTGGGTCAGGCTGGCGGCGCAGAACCCGCCGTTGCGTCCGGATGCCGCCCATCCGATCCGGTGCCCCTCGAGCAGGACGACCCTCCGACCGGGGTCGCGCTCCTTGGCGATCAGGGCGGTCCAGAGGCCCGCGTAGCCGCCCCCGACGACCGCGAGGTCGGTTGTGGCGCGGCCGGTCAGCGCCGGGAGCGCTTCAGGTCGTTCTGGCGAGTCGAGCCAGAACGGCCTGGGTGCGGCAGTTGCGAGCGCGGCTCGGATGGATGCTGATTCGACTGCGGTGGTCATGGTCGTCCTGTCGTGGAGAGGCTGACTTCGGCGGGTGCTCGGGCTTGTGGCCGCTGGACTACCCCGCCATGGTCTTGACCACGTCGGAGGTGCTGTCGCCCGCACGGCGCAGGACGAGCCCGACGACGGCGAGTGCGATGAGTGTCAACACCAGCATGACCGCGGAGAGCGCCGCGACGTCCGGCCGTAGGGCGACCCGGACCTGCGAGAAGATGTACACCGGCCAGGGGGTGTGGCCCGGCTGTTGGACGAAGCTCGCCACGATGGTGTTGTCCATGCTGAGCGTGAAGGCCATCAGTGCCCCGGCGAGAATGCCCGGTGCGGCCATCGGCAGCGTGATGTCCTTGAACCGGCGCCACGGCGGCGCATACAGGTCGCCGGCCGCCTCCTCCAGCACCTCGTCGATGCCGGACATGCGGGCGCGGACGATGAACGTGACGACCGCCATCGACTCGACGGTGTGCGCAATGATCAGTCGCACCAGGCCGTTGTTGAGGGGGCTGATGCCGCCGTCGACACCCAGTGAGACGAACCACGGCAGCATCGCGATGGCGTCGACGATCTCGGGTGTGACGAGGGAGATCGCGAGGATGGCGGTCAGGCCGATCGCCCACAGCGCCTTCCGCCCCGCGCGGGCGAGTGCGATGCCGCCGAGGGTGCCGATGATCGTCGCGAGGATCGCGGTGCCGACGGCGGCCTTGAGCGATGTGATGATCGACGACTTCATCACGGCGTTGTGGTAGGCGCTCACGTAGGCATGGGTGCCGAAACTGTCCCATGCCGCCAGAATTCGGCCATTGTTGAAGGAATAGACGACGATCACGAGGATGGGCACGAACAAGAAGGCATAGACGAGGACGCCCCAGACGTTCAGCGCCGTGCGTGCCCCGTCGCGCTTGGGGGCGCGTGTGGCCCGGCCGGGAATGATGCTCATGTTCGACGCCGCTCCTCTTCCCCTCGTTCCGGGCCTCACTGCGTTCGTTTCCTCACTCGGGTCGGCGCTCATGCTGTCACCTCGGTGGTCTCTGGCGTGGCGTCACCGTGCGAGGGTGCAGTGGGCATCGGCAGACGCACCGCGAGCCGCCACGCGACGATCCGTTTGGCGACCAGGACGATGATGGCGGCGATGATGACGGAGATGAGGATGAAGATCATCAGAACGACCGCCATCGCCGCTCCGAGCGCCCAGTTGGCGGCTTCCTGGAATTGGCTGGCGACCAGCATGGCCACCATCGTGCCGTGGG
Organism: uncultured Intrasporangiaceae bacterium; assembly: GCA_964412865.1. Taxonomy (GTDB): domain Bacteria; phylum Actinomycetota; class Actinomycetes; order Actinomycetales; family Dermatophilaceae; genus Leekyejoonella. The sequence continues at coordinate 7,855 of CAYPQR010000060.1, read as the reverse complement.
CGCCGCCGAGGACGGACGCCGTGATGTAGTCGCCCATCAGCGGCACGAAGACCAGCAGGCAGCCGCTCGCGATGCCGGGGGCCGCGAGGGGCAGCGTCACCTGGAAGAGGGTGCGCCATCGTCCGGCACCGAGGTCGCGGCTCGCCTCACGCAGGCTCTGCCCGGCCCGGTCGATCGAGACGAAGAGCGGCAGGATCATCAGTGGCAGGTAGTTGTAGACGACACCGATCTGCACCGCGCTGCGCGTGTAGAGGATGTTGAACGGGCCGCCCAGGCCGATGGACTGCCACAGCTGGGAGACGAACCCGTGCTCGGAGAGGATGACCTGCCAGCCGAGCGTGCGCACCAGGAAGTTGGTCCAGAAGGGCACCATCACCAGCGCAAGGAGCAGGTTGCGCCGGCGCGGCGAGACCTTCACGGCCAGCCAGTACGCGAAGGGCACGCTGATCACCAGGCAGATGGCCGTGCCGACGACCGCGATGCGCAGCGTCGCCCAGAACGTCGAGATGAACGTCGAACTCAGCGCCTCGTGATAGCGACCGAGCGACAGGTGGTCCATCGAATAGGTCGTGAAGATGTCGGGCTTGTAGCCGAAGCTGTACCAGATCACGAGGGCGACCGGAATGATGAAGAAGAACATCATGTAGGCCCAGGTCGGGAACGACAGCGCTCCTGCTCCGAAGACCCGTCGGCGTAGTTTCACGATCCGCTCCTTGCCATGGTCTTGTTCAGGATCTGCGTCTGTCGTCCCGTGGCCGCATTCACCTTGGCCGGCGTGAGCCGCTTCATGATGTTTTCCGCGGGGAAGATCAGGTCGCGGTAGGGCACCTTCTTGCGTTGGGCACGCGGCTCGACGCTGCGGATGCCGTTCGGGTAGCCGATGTAGAGCATCTCGCGGAAGGCCACGTCATCCGACAGCATGTAATTGATGAATCGGTATGCGGCGTCAGGATGCTGGGTGCCGCGGGCCACCGCCCAGTTGTCCATCCACAGGTTCGCCGTCGGGGTCGGATAGACGAACTTCCACCGTTTCGGGTGCTTCGCGGCGAGAATGCCCTGTCGCGCGTCGCCGTTGTAGGCGTGGATGAGGGTGAACCCGCCCTGCGCGACGGCGTCGGTCGCGGTCGACAGGTAGGCCTTCACGTGAGGGGCGACCTTGTCGAGCATGTATTTCTCGCAGGCGTCCAGGTCTGCCTTCTTGGTGGTGTTGGGGTCGATGCCGTGCGCGGCGAAGTAGCAGCAGCACACTTCCCAGGGGTCGGTCTGCATCGCGACCTTGCCGCTGGCCTCGTGCTGCACCGCGTCGAGGAAGTCCTGCCACGACTTCATCGGTCGCTTGATGGCGGTGGTGTCGTAGAGAAAGCCGGTGGTGCCCGACGCCTTGCAGATCGAGTAGTCGTTGTGCGGGTCCCAGCTCTGGTGGACGTAGGACGGGTCCATGTGCGCGAAGTTGGGGATGAGGGAGTGGTCCAGCTTCTGCAGCAGGCCGTGGTGCGCCATCTCCGGGATGAAGGAGCTGGTCGGCACGACGACGTCCCAGCCGGAGGTGCCCCGGGTCGCGGAGAGTTTGGAGATCAGTTCCTGGTTGGAGCCGAAGGATCCGATCTCGACCCGAGGCCCGTACTTCTTGGTGAAGCCCGAGATGTCGCTGGGATCGGAGTAGTCGCCCCAGCTGTAGATGTTGAGCTGATCCTCGAGTTTCCCGTCGGGATCTGCGGATCCGGCAGTCGAGCGGTCGTCGCCGCAGCCGGCCAGCAGCGTCGACGCGCCGATGACGGTGAGGCCACCGAGGAGGGCCCGGCGCGTGAGGTGGGGTCCCGCCTCACGCGAGGCGAGGACGCGTAGCGGCCTCACTTGGCGAACACCTGCACCTGGTCGGGCTCCGCGTGGCAGAAGACCCGGTCGTCGGTGTGCACCGACACGGCCCGGGCGCGCGGCATCCGTGCGAGCAGTTCGAGTCCACTGTCGGTGACGGCGACATATTGCACGACGTCGCCGAGGAAGGAGACGCCGGCGACCCGCGCGGCGAGAACATTGGTGCCCGTGGGCTCCTCGGCGCTCAGCGTGAGGGCTTCAGGGCGAATCGTCGCCTGCACGCTCTGCCCGGGCCGAAGGTCTGCGGTGCCCTGGGCGTGCCGGGGTGCCGTGGAGTGCAACCGGCCGTCGACGCCGTCGAGCACGACCGCCCGCTCACCGTCGACACGGTCGACGGTGGCGGTGATGAAATTCTGCTTGCCGATGAACCCGGCGACGAATGCGGAGGCCGGCTGCGCATAGATCTCCTCGGCCTGACCGGTCTGCTCGACCTGACCGTCGTGCATCACGACGATGCGGTCGCTCATCGACAGCGCCTCCTCCTGGTCGTGTGTGACGAAGATGAAGGTGATGCCGAGTCGCTTCTGCAACAGCTTGAGCTCGAGCTGCATCTCCTCGCGGAGCTTGCGGTCGAGGGCGGACATCGGCTCGTCGAGCAGCAGCACGTCCGGTCGGTTGACCAGTGCTCGCGCGAGGGCGACGCGCTGCTGCTGGCCCCCGGAGAGCGCCTTCGGGTTGCGGTCGGCGAAGTCGCGCATGCGCACCATGTCGAGCGCCTCGGCGACCTTCTGCCCGATCTCGGAGCGCGGGGTGCGGCGCTGACGCAGCCCGTAGGCGACGTTTTGCGAGACGCTCATGTGCGGGAAGAGCGCGTAGGCCTGGAAGACGGTGTTGACGGGCCGCTTGTGCGGTGGGTCGCCGAGCATCGACTGACCGCCGAGAAGAATGTCGCCCTCATCGGGGTGCTCGAACCCCGCGATCATTCGCAGCAGGGTTGTCTTGCCGCAGCCGGAAGGGCCGAGCAGTGAATGGAATTCGCCGGACTGCACGTCGAGGCTGACTCCGTTGACGGCGGTCGCGTCGCCGTAGCGTTTCACGATGCCGTCGAGTGTGACAGCGCCGCGGCTGTCGCTGCTGGTCTGGGTCATGTATCGAGGCTCCGTTCGGTGCTGGGGCGGTCTGCCGCCGTCATGCGGTATGGACGAGGTGACCCTGCACGAGGGTGAGGTCGGTGCGCACGGTGTGCAGGTCGGATGGGTCGAGTTCGTAGGGGTTCGTGCTGCATACGGCGAGGTCGGCGAGCGTGCCGGGTGCGATGCGGCCGGCCTGGTCGGCGTGGTTGATCCAGGCGGATCCCGAGGTGTAGGCCGCCAGGGCCCGGGTCAGATCCAGGGCCTGCCCGGGCTCGAGCGGCTCCTGGTCGTCGCGCCCCGGCTCCCGGCGGTTCACGGCGACGTGGATGGCGGCCCACGGGTCGGGCGTGCTGACCGGCCAGTCGGAGCCCATCGCCAGGTGCGCACCGGTATTCGCGAGCGATGCGAAGGGGTATTGCCAGTGCGACCGCCGCTCGCCGAGCAGCGGTTTGGTGAGCGAGACCATCTGATCATCGTTGGCCGCCCACAGCGCCTGCAGGTTGGCGGTGACGCCGAGGTGGGAGAAGCGGGGGATGTCGGTCGGATCGAGGATCTGCAGGTGGGCGATGTGGTGGCGGCCCGGGCTGCGCCCGTTCTCCTTTCGTGCGCGTTCGACGGCGTCGAGCGCACTCCCGATCGCGCGGTCGCCGATGGCATGCATGTGCACGTCGAAGCCCGCGGCGTCGAGGGCGGCCACGGATCGGTCCAGCACCTCGGGGGTGAAATATGAGATGCCGCGCTCGTCACCGCCGCACCGGCATGGGGCGAGGTAGGGCTGGTGCAGGGAGGCGGTGCGGTTCTCGGGCACGCCGTCGACCATGATCTTGACGCTGGTCGGGCGGAATCGGCCTGCGGGGGCCCGATCTCGGACGGCGATGAGCGCGCTGACGGCCGCGTCGACGTCATCGACGTCGCGAGGCCACCAGAGCGCGCCGACGACCTGTCCGGTCAGGATGTCCCTCGCCATGGCGTCGAGGTAGGCGGGCATGACGTTCGGGGTGGCGGCGTAATCGCCGATGATCGCCTCCTGCCACCCGGTGATGCCGAAGCCGTGCAGCACCCGCTGAGCCTCGACGAGGCCGGCGAGCAGGTCGGCGTCGGTGACCGGCGGACGCAGGCGCCCGACCAGATCCATGGCGCCCTCGTGCAGGGTGCCGGTGGGGGTGCCGCCGGCGTCGCGTTCGATGCGCCCGTCGGCCGGATCCGGGGTGTCGGCGTCGATGCCGGCGAGTCGCAGCGCAGCGGAGTTGACCCACGCGCCGTGGTGGTCGCAGTTGACGAGGAAGGCCGGTCGCCCCCCGATGGCGGCGACGGCGTCCAGGGCCCGAGCCGTCGGGGTGCCGCCCGGGAAGTCTGCCATCGACCATCCGCCGCCGATGATCCACGGCTCATCCGTGCCGGCGGCGTACGACGTCACAGCGGCGAGCGTGGCGTCTGCGCCCTCGGCTCCGCTCAGGTCGCAGCCGAGGCGTTCGACTCCGGCCTGCACGGCGTGCACGTGCGCGTCGATGAAGCCCGGATGCACCAGCCGCCCGGCGAGATCCAGCGACTCGGTGTGTGGGCCCGAGGCGTCCCTGACGTCCGAGTCCGAGCCGACGGCGGTGATGCGTCCGTTCTCGACGGCCAGTGCGGTCGCGGTGGGATGCAGCCGGTGGCCGTCGAAGATGCGGCCGCCCGTCATGATCCGGTCCGCGCCCACGATGGTGCTCCTTCGCTCGAGGCTCCGTGCTGATGAAGTCCCGGGCACGGTCCAGCGACCTGTGAACCGGGTCACATCAGAAAAGCATGATTTCGGATCGGCGTCAACGGTGTTGACAACGCTGTTATCGATGAGTCGGGAGTGACGCCGCCCGCGCGGAGATCGCCTCGATGGTCAGATCCAGCGCGAGGGCGAACGTCGAATCCTCGTCGATCAGCGGCAGGTATGGCGTCGCGCGCGCGATCCGCGGAAACCGGCCCGGGTCGAGCAGCGCATACTCCTTGCTCCAGGCACCCTCGTCCTTCTGCTGCTGTTCCTCGTCGAGGGTGCGAAAGCCCGCGTCCAGGCTGCCGAACGCCAAGTTGAGGTCGTCGAGCACCCGATAGAGGCGCGCGGCCTCCTCGCCGTCGAAACCGGCCTGCTCCAGGGCGGTGAGGATGATCTCGACGATGCGCATCTCGCCCTCGCGCCGGGTGACCCGGATCGTGCCGAGCACCGCGGCGTGCGGGTGGGCGAGATAGACCGACCGGCTGCGCCAGAGCAGGTCGCGAATCGTGTCGCGCCAGTCGTCCGACGGTTCGAACCCGTCGAGCGCCTGGGCGATCATGTGATCCATGATCGCGAGGATCAACTCGTCCTTGTTGCGGAAATGGCGGTAGATCGCTGTGGGGTCGACGCCAAGCCGGGCGCCGATCTTGCGGAACGTCAGCGCGGCCGGGCCGTCCTCGTCGAGCAGTTGCAGGCACCCGGTGACGATGCCCTCGGCCGACAGACTTCCCCGCCGGCTTGCCTTCCTGACCATGGCCGACATGGTGGCACGATGGGGGCCATGGGATTGCCACAGGTCGAGCACATGCCCGGGATGCCGGAGCGCATCACCATCTATGAAGTCGGTCCCCGCGACGGTCTGCAGAACGAAAAAGCAGTGGTGTCAACGGCGACGAAGGCCGAGTTCATTCGTCGGCTGGTGGCGGCGGGGCTGGAGACGATCGAGACGACGTCTTTCGTTCCCCCGAAGTGGATCCCCCAGCTGGCCGACGCAGCCGACCTGCTCGGCGACCTCGGCGACCTCGGCAGGGGTCCGCGACGACCTGTGCTGGTGCCCAACGAGCGCGGCCTCGACGACGCCCTCGCACAGGGCGTGGGTGCCGTCGCGGTTTTCGGCTCGGCGACCGAGACGTTCGCACGCAAGAATCTGAATCGCAGCGTGGACGAGTCGATCGCGATGTTCGCGCCGGTCGTGGCTCGGGCGCGGGAGGCCGGGCTGTGGGTGCGTGCCTACGTCTCGATGTGCTTCGGCGACCCGTGGGAGGGGCCCGTGCCGGTGGAGCAGGTCGCCCACGTAGCCGTGCGCATGATGGATCTCGGCTGTGACCAGTTGAGCATCGGCGACACCATCGGGGTGGCGACGCCCGGTCACGTCGTGCGGCTGCTGGACGGCCTCGCCGGCAAGGGCATCGGCACCGACCGGGTCGGCGTCCACTTCCACGACACCTACGGCCAGGCGCTCAGCAACACGGTCACGGCGCTGCGCGAGGGTGTGACGGTGGTCGACGCGTCGACCGGCGGCCTGGGAGGCTGCCCATACGCCAAGAGCGCGACGGGGAACCTCGCGACCGAGGACCTCGTATGGACGTGTGAAGGGCTCGGCATCGACACCGGCGTCGACCTCGGCCGCCTCGTCGAGACGAGCACCTGGATGGCGGGGCAACTGGGCCGGCCGTCGCCGTCACGTGTGGTCAAGGCACTCGCGGGTCAGGATGACCGTTAGGGTCGGCGAAGGCTGATGAGACATCATACGATCGAGATGGGTGGAAGGCACTCTTCATGAAGTCCGGCATCACGGCAACATTCGACGAGTCGGTGCGTCCGCAGGACGACCTGTTCGGCTACGTCAACAACGTCTGGGTGAGGGAGACCACGATCCCCAGCGACCGCTCGCGGTATGGCTCGTTCGACCGGCTGCGCGAGCGCGCCGAGGGCGACATGCGCACGATCATCGAGGATGCCGCCTCCGGCGACCACCCGAAGGGAAGCCCGGCACGCAAGGTCGGCGACCTCTACCGCTCGTTCATGGACACCGATCGCATCGACTCCCTCGGTGCGGCCCCGCTGGAGGCAGATCTGCGGGCCATCGGCGCGGTCGTCGAGACATCGTCCCTCGTCAAGGAGATGGGTCGCCTCACCCGGCACGACGTGCCCGGCGCCGTGGCGTGCTACGTCACCGCCGACGCGAAGGACCCCGACAAATACATCGCATACCTCGAGCAGGACGGCCTCGGTCTGCCCGACGAGTCCTACTACCGCGAAGACAAATACGCCGACATCCGTGAGCAGTATGTCGCGCACATCGGCCGCATGCTGAAGCTCGCGGGCGTGCGCGGCTCCGACGAGCTCGCCTCGACCGTCATGGAGGTCGAGACCCGCATCGCCTCGGGGCACTGGGACGTCGTCGCGACGCGCGATGCGGTCAAGACCTACAACAAGTTCAGTTTCGCCGAGTTGGAAGCCCATGCGCCGCAGTTCGACTGGCGTGCCTGGGCCGATGGCATGGATGCGCCGCAGGGCGCGTTCGATCACGTCGTCGTGGGCGAGCCGAGCTTCCTTCAGAGCCTGTCGGACGCTCTGCACGACCTGCCGCTGGAGTCGTGGAAGGCGTGGCTGACGTGGCGGCTCATCGGGGCTCGCGCAGCCTTGCTGAGTGCTGAATTCGTCGATGAGGACTTCGCGTTCAACGGCAAGGTGCTGAGCGGCACGCCCGAACTCAAGGAGCGCTGGAAGCGCGGCGTCGAACTCGTCGAGGGTGCCCTGGGTGAGGCGGCCGGCGAGCTGTATGTCGCCAAGCACTTCCCGCCGCGCGCCAAGGAGCGGATGATCGAGCTCGTGGGCAACCTGGTGGAGGCCTACAAGCGCAACTTCGAGTCGCTCGACTGGATGGGCGCGGAGACCCGCGAGCGGGCCCTCGACAAGCTCGCCAAGTTCACGCCGAAGATCGGATACCCCGACAAGTGGCGGGACTACAGCGCACTGGAGATCGACGACGACGACCTCGTCGGCAACGTCGAACGGGCCGCGAGGTTCGAGATGGCGCGACAGCTGCGACGGATCGGTGATCCGATCGACCGCACCGAGTGGCTGATGACACCGCAGACCGTCAACGCCTACTACCACCCGATGATGAACGAGATCGTCTTCCCGGCCGCGATCC
>CAYPQR010000059.1:0-10945 GCA_964412865.1 uncultured Intrasporangiaceae bacterium | reverse complement strand
CGACGCCCACATGGACCTGGTCTCGATCCACCCGGTCTTCAATCTCTACAACTACGAGTGGCCGATCGTCACCAGCGCGGGCAACTTCCCGCCGGCGAAATTCGTGCGCGGGGCCTCCGACGAGCAGGGCATCGCCATCGGCTCGGCGGTCTCCCCGGGGTGCATCATCAGCGGCTCGGTGGCCAACAGCTCCGTCCTCGGCACCGACGTACACCTGCACAGCTTCTCGAGGGTCGAGGACTCCGTCCTCCTCGACGGGGTGAGCGTCGGACGACGCAGTGTCGTGCGCCGCGCCATCATCGACAAGGACGTGCACGTGCCGGCGGATTCGCAGGTCGGCGTCGACCATGAGCACGACCGCGCACGAGGATTGACCGTGACCGATTCGGGCATCGTCGTGGTCGGGAAGGGCACGGTCCTGACCCCGTGATCCCGCCGCATCCCCAGCGCCCGACCGACGACACCCTGCTCCTCACGCTCACGGGCACCGACCAGCCCGGGCTGACCGACGATCTGCTGCATGCCGTCGCGTTCGGCGGCACGACGGTGCTCGACCTGGAGCAGGCCGTCGTGCGCGGGCGACTCACGCTCTCGGTGCTCCTGTCGGCCGGGCCGCACGAGCAGTTGATCGAGGCCGCCCGGGTCGTCGCCGACCGTTGGTCGCTGACCCTGCAGGTCGATCCGGGCACCGGCGACAACCCGCGCCGCCGCACCGGCCGCGCATCCGTCGCGATCATCGGCGCCCCCCTGCAGGTGGCCGGTCTGGCAGCCATCACCTCGGCAATCGCCCATGACGGCGCCAACATCGACCGGATCCGTCGACTGTCCCGCGACCCGGTCATCACCATCGAGATGGATCTGTCCGGCGCCGACGTGCCGGCACTTCGCCGACGGCTCGCCCTGGTCGCCGCCCACGAGGGCCTGGACATCGCCGTCGCGCCGGGGGGCCTCGACCGTCGCGGACGACGGCTGATCGTGATGGACGTGGACAGCACGCTCATCCGCGACGAGGTCATCGAGTTGCTCGCGCGCCACGCGGGGCGGGAGGCGCAGGTCGCCGACGTCACGCTGCGGGCCATGCGCGGAGAGCTCGACTTCGCCCAGAGCCTGCACGAGCGTGTGGCGGCTCTCGCCGGCCTGCCCGTGTCGGTGCTGGACGAGGTGAGAGAAGCCGTCCGGCTCACGCCGGGTGCCCGCACTCTGGTGCGCACCGTCAAGCGTCTCGGGTTCTCCGTCGCCGTCGTCTCGGGCGGATTCCTCGAGGTGGTCGGCCCACTGGCGGACGAGCTGGGCATCGACCATGCGCACGCCAACCGACTCGAGGTGAAGGACGGCCATCTGACCGGGCGCGTCGACGGGCCCGTCGTCGACCGGGCAGAGAAGGCGCGCGCGCTGACGCGCTTCGCGCGGCAGGAGGGGCTGCCCCTGTCGCGCACGGTCGCGATCGGGGACGGAGCCAACGACCTCGACATGCTGGCGACTGCGGGGCTGGGCGTCGCCTTCAACGCCAAACCACTGGTGCGCGAGCAGGCCGACGCCTTCGTCAACGTGCCCTATCTGGACGCCGTGCTCTTCATGCTGGGCATCTCGCGGGAGGAGATCGTCGCGGCCGACCTCGAGGACGGGGGCGCCTACTGACCCATGGCGTGCACACCGCCGTCGACGTGCACGACCTCTCCGGTCGTGGCAGGGAACCAGTCGGACAGCAGCGCGATGCAGGCCCGCGCGGCCGGGTCGGGGTCGCTCACGTCCCACCCGAGCGGCGCACGCTCCCCCCAGGTGTCCTCGAACGCCTCGAATCCGGGGATCGACTTGGCCGCGGTAGTGCGCACCGGGCCGGCCGAGACGAGGTTGCTGCGGATCCCGAGCGGCCCGAGATCGCGGGCGAGATAACGGTTGATCGACTCGAACGCGGCCTTGGCCACGCCCATCCAGTCATACACCGGCCACGCGTAGCGCGCGTCGAAGGTCAGCCCGACGACGCTGGAGCCCTTGCTCAGCAGCGGGAGCGTCGCCGACGCGAGGGCCTTCAACGAGTAGGCCGACGCGTGAATCGCGGTGCCTGCGTCCTCCCAGGTGCCCTCGAGGAAATTGAACGCACCCGGCGGCGCGAAGCCGATGGAGTGCACGACGCCGTCGAGGCTCGACAGGTGGGGCCTCACACGGTCGGCCAGTGTGTTCAGGTGCTCCTCGTCCGTGACGTCGAGTTCGAGCACCTCGGGCGTCGTCGGCAGCCGCTTGGCGATCGTCTGCGTGATCCGCATGGTGCGCCCGAACGACGTCAGGACGATCTGTGCCCCCTCCTCCTGCGCCAGCCGCGCCACGTGGAAGGCGAAGGAGGACTCCATCAGCACCCCTGTCACCAGCAGCTTCTTGCCGTCCAGCAAACCCATCGACTTCTCCTTCGTCCGTGCGGCCGCGGCCGCCTCGCCGTCTGCCATCTCCGTGATCAGTGCCCCATGCCGAGTCCGCCGTCGACCGGGATGACGGCGCCGCTGATGTAGGCCGCCTCGGGGCTCGCCAGGAACCGGACGGCACCCGCGACCTCGGCCGGCTGTGCGAACCGTCCCGCCGGAATCGACGCGAGATAGGTGTCGCGCTGCTTCTCCGGCAACGCCTGCGTCATCGCCGTGTCGATGAAGCCCGGCGCCACGACGTTGGCCGTGATACCCCGTTTGCCGAGCTCCCTGGTGATCGACCGTGCCATACCGACGAGACCGGCCTTGCTCGCCGCATAGTTGGCCTGACCCGGCGAACCATAGAGCCCGACAACGCTGGAAATGAAGATGATCCGGCCCTTCTTCGCGCGGATCATGCCCTTGCTCGCCCTGCGGGCGCAGCGGAAGGCACCGGTCAGGTTGGTCTCGACGACGGCGTCGAACTCGTCGTCGGTCATCCGCATCAGCAGGGTGTCCTTGTTGATGCCGGCGTTGGCGACCAGCACCTCGACCGGACCCCCGAGCAGTTCCTCGGCCCGGGTGAAGGCGTCGTCCACCGAGGTGGAGTCGGTGACGTCGGCCTGCACGACCTGCATCCCGTCGGGAGCCTCGCCGCTGCGTGAGGTGACGACCACCCGATCCCCCGCCGAGACGAACTCCCGGGCGATGGCCAGACCGATCCCGCGGTTGCCGCCGGTCACCAACACGTTTCGTGGCTCACTCACTGATTTGCCTCCTGAAGTCGATCGGTCCTGCCAGACGGTATCCGACTACTGTTCGGTAGCCGGAACGGGCCGGGATGCGCGATGTGCGGCTGCGGGCCTACCCTTGAAGATGTGGCACACCAGTCGAGCGGACAGCACGTTCCCTCGGCGACCAACTTACCGTCGCCGCCGAAGGACGATCACGACACGCGTATGCGGCACTACCTCATCTCGATGAGCATCCGCACCGTGTGCTTCGTCCTGGCCTTCGTGTTGCACGGATATCTGCGCTGGGCCTGCGTCGGCCTGGCGATCGTGCTGCCCTACATCGCCGTCGTCGCGGCAAATGCCACGAACCGCCGCCGGATCGACGTGCTCGGCTCGGTCACGCCCGGCGACCGGGCCAAGCGCATCGAACAGCACAAGAAGCAGCCACCGGCGGCATGACCGGCATGGACGAGGACCGGCTGATCTGCAGCGCGAAGGGCTGCCGTGCCGAGGCGAGCGACGCGCTGCTGTGGAACAACCCGAAGCTGCACACCCCTGAACGACGCAAGGTCTGGCTCGGCTGCCCCGAACACGTGGAGCACCTGTCGCAGTTCCTGTCCCTGCGAGGTTTCCTCAAGCAGGTCGTGCCGGTCGATCAGATCCCGCCCGACGCCCACTGACCGCGAGCGTCACTGTCGGGAATGGGAGAAGCGCCCGTCAGCCGCCCAGATACGACATCTCGGCATGGCCGCCGAAATCGCTGTTCTTGGTGCGCAACTCCGAATGCCGGTCGTCGCGCACGGCCCAGGCGCCACTCAGCGCCGCCTGGATCTCGTCGTCGCTCGCACCCTCGCGCAGCAGGGCGCGCAGGTCGAGACCGCGCTGCCCGAACAGGCAGGTGTAGAGCTCGCCCACGGCTGTCACCCTCGCCCGTGTGCAGGACCGGCAGAACGGCCTGGTGACCGAGCTGATCAGGCCGAACTCGCCGCCGCCGTCGACGAAGCGATATCGAGAGGCCACCTCACCCACGTAGTTCGGGTCGGCCGGCTCGACCGGGTGCACCGCGGCCACCGTGGAGAGGACCTCCGCCGACGGCACGACCTGGTCGAGCTTCCATCCGTTGGTCGATCCGACATCCATGTATTCGATGAACCGGATGATGTCTCCGTGCTCGCGTGCGTAGTCGACGAGACCGACGATGGCGTCCTCGTTCATCCCCCGTTTGAGGACCGTATTGAGCTTGATCGGTGCGAATCCCGCCTCTCGGGCCGCCTCGATGCCGTCGAGCACGCGCGAGAGCGGAATCGCCACGTCGGAGATCGCGTGGAACTGGTCCGGGTCCAGTGTGTCCAGACTCACAGTCAGGCGGTGCAGGCCGGCCGCCCGCAACTCCGCGGCCTGCGCACGCAGCAGCGAACCGTTGGTGGTGAGCGCCACGTCCTCGATACCGGGGGTCTCGGCGATCTTGCGGACGAGCGTCGACAGGTCACGGCGCATCAGCGGCTCACCGCCGGTCAGCCGCACCTTCACGACGCCCAGACGCGCGAAGACTCCCACCAGCCGGGTCAGTTCGTCGAAGTCGAGCAACTCGTCCCGCGGCAGGAAGGCGTGATCCGCGCCGAAAAGTTCCCGTGGCATGCAATACCTGCATCGGAAATTGCAGCGGTCCGTGACGGACAGCCGAAGGTCTCGCAGACCCCGGCCGAAGCGGTCGGTCGTCTCCGGCGCCATCATGACCACAGCATAGTCCGCACGGGGGGTTCACAACTGCGACAGGTACCGTTTTCCTGTGTTCCGTCTCCTCCTCACCCGCCGCTGGCTCGCCTGGCTGGCAGTCGCGGCCATATGGGGGATCGCGTGCCTCTTCCTCGGCCGGTGGCAGTGGCATCGCTGGGAATCCAAACACACCCTGCAGCAGCAGATGAGCGACAACTACAATGCCACACCCGTCGGCATACAGGCCGTCCTGCCGTCCCGGTCGACTGCGGTGACCAACACGACCGAATGGCGCCAGGTGCGCCTCGTCGGCCACTACGACGCAGCGCACCGGGTGCTGGTGCGCAACCGGCCCAACAACAGCAATTACGGCTACGAGGTGATCGTGCCGTTCCAGTTGAAGAACGGCGCCAACGTCATGGTCGACCGCGGCTGGATCCCCAACGGTCGCACGGCATCCGCGCCGTCGTCCGTGCCGGCGACACCGAAGGGGCGGGTGACTGTCACCGGGTGGCTGCGACCCCCCGAGGGCAACCTCGACAAGCCTCCGGTGCCGGGCCAGGTCGCCTCGATCTATCTGCCCGACATCGCCCACGTGTCGGGCGTCCAGTCCGACTTCCGTGCGTATGTGCTCATGCGCCACGAGAAGACTGCACGTGGCACCTCGCCCGCCCGACCCCAGGCCTTGCCCAAACCCGACCCCGGCCACTACGCCGGGATCAACCTGAGTTATGCGCTGCAGTGGTGGTTCGGAGCGGTCGCGGGCTTCGGTGTCGTCCTGCTGCGTGCCCGGCGCGAGCACCTCGACGAGGTCCGTGGTCCTCGTCCGCCGAAGCCCAAGAAGGTGCGCATCTGGGACGAGGAGGACGCGTGAGCCGCCGGGCGATGTCGGTGATTCCCGGCGTCACTTCTCTGTGAATCCGGGAGTCACGGTGCACGCCTCGCCGAGATCGCAATGCTTAGCCCTATTTCCGCTCTTGAGCACACCTATTGAGCTCTCGCGGCGGGGCCTACTCGACCAGCCCATGGGGGGCCCGCCCCAGCGAAGTCCTGCGGCTACTTCTTCCTGCGGTTCAAGAAAGCGGTCATCGCATCCTTGGCCTCCTGCGAGCCGAACAACGACGCGGAGAGCGCGGCCAGGTCCTCTCCCCTGGCGTCGATATCGGCGACGATCTGCCGGTTGAGCAGCTCCTTGGTCGCCCGCAGGCCCTGCAGGGTGCTTCTGGCCAGTTCGGCGAGACACTGGTCCACCCTCGCGTCGAGTTCGCCCGCGGGCACGACCTGGGAGACCAGCCCCATCCGGGCCGCCTCCTCGGCGCCGAACGCCGCTCCGCTCAGGAACGTCCATGCGGCGTCCCGGCTGGATAGTCGCGGGAGGGTCGAGACCGAGATCGCGGCCGGCGCGAGGGCGAGGCGAGCCTCGGTGAAGGCGAAGCTGACGGTGTCCGCGGAAATGACGACGTCGGAGGCGCCGACCAGCCCCAGGCCCCCGGCGCGTACGGGGGCGTGCAGCCGCAACACCACGGGCTTGCTCAGGGTGAGGATCTGACGCTGTAGCCCGATCAGGGTGCGGGCACCCTCGTCCATACCCTCGCTCGCGGCCTCCTTCATGTCCGCACCCGCGCAGAACGCCGGTCCGACGGCGGCGAGCAGCACGGCGCGCACCTCGTCGTCCCGCCCCGCCTCGGACAGGCGCGCCGTCAGCTGCGACACCAGGTGTCGGCCGAGGGCGTTGCGGTTGTGCTGGCTGTCCAGGGTGATCGTGGCGACGTGACCGGTCACGTCGTAGTGCACGAGTTCTGGTGACGATGTGGGCATGTGGCCTTCCTCCAGAAGTATTCGACGCCGCGGGTGCGCGCATCAACACTGTGCCACGCCGCCTCCTCGGAGGCACACAGCCCGGTGATTTACTGAATGAGTGCCCTCACTGCGCCACGACCCCCGCACCCCGGTGCTCTTCGCCCTGGTGCTCACGATGGCGCTGGTGGCGATGGACACCACGATCGTCGCCACGGCGATCCCCCAGGTCGTCGGCGACTTGGGGGGTTTCAATCTGGTCGGCTGGGTCTTCTCGATCTATCTGCTGACCCAGACCGGCACCATCCCGATCTACGGCAAGCTCGCCGATCAGTATGGCCGCAAACCGGTGCTGGTCATCGGCGTCGTCGTCTTCCTCGTCGGTTCGGCACTGTCTGCTGCATCCTGGAACATGCTGGCGCTCATCGGCTTCCGTGCATTGCAGGGCTTCGGCGCCGGGTCGATCAATGCCACGGTCAACACGGTTGCCGGCGACATCTACACCGTGGAGGAGCGTGGCCGGATCCAGGGCTATCTCTCGAGCGTATGGGGTATCTCGGCTGTCGTGGCACCCGCAGTCGGTGGCATCTTCGCCCAATACGCCTCGTGGCGCTGGATCTTCCTGGTCAACGTGCCCGTCGGCGCGATCGCTCTCGCTCTCATCTTGCGCGGTCTCCACGAGGACGTCACCCGGCACAAGCACCGCATCGACTACCTGGGCGCCGCTCTCCTGCTCGCATCGACGGGTCTGCTGATCCTCGGCTTGTTACAAGGCGATTCGTGGGGGTGGGGGTCGGCCGCAGGCATCACGACCTTCGTCCTGGCCGCACTCACCGGAGTGGCGTGGGTGATCGTGGAACAGCGAGCCGCCGAGCCCATCATGCCGATCCGCCTGTGGACGCGCCGACTGACCGGCGCAACGTATGCGGCGACCGTGACCGGCGGGATGATCACGATCGGCCTGTCGGTCTACCTGCCCAACTGGGCACAGATCGTGCTGGGCCTCTCACCGGTCGCCGCCGGGTTCGTCCTCGCCACGATGAGTATGACCTGGCCTGTCACCTCAGCTCTTTCGGCACGCCTGTATCTGCGCATCGGTTTCCGCGACACCGCGCTCGTCGGCGGCCTCTTCGCCGTGGCGTCGGCCCTGATCTTCGACCGGCTCGGCACGTCCTCGCCGGTGTGGCAGCCGGTGCTCGGCAGCGCTGTCATGGGCATCGGCATGGGCCTGTTCTTCACTCCGCTCATCGTCGGTCTGCAGGACACCGTCGGCTGGTCGCAGCGTGGTGTGATCACCGGCGGGACGATGTTCTCGCGATATCTCGGTCAGAGCATGGGGGCTGCGATCTTCGGCGCCATCGCCAACTCGGTGTTGACCAGCCACCACGGCGTCTCGCACGTCGTGCGAATCAATGCGTCGACCCAGGCGGTGTTCACCGGTGTCCTCGCGGTGGCGATCGCAACGGCACTCATCCTGCTGCTCGTCCCGCGCCGGTTCCCGCACCACGTGGACCTGGCGGTTCCGACCGGGCAGGACTCGGCGGATCCCGCGCCGTGAGACGAACCCGTCAGCCGCCGGCACCATCCGGCGCGACTCCCTGGAGCATCTCGGCCACACGACCCGCGTCGACGGCATACCGCACGTGCCCGTCGACACCGTGCGTGGTCTCGGCCATGAACAGCGAGTTGAGCAGCGCCTCCTCGACCGCCTCCTGCACGGCGAAGAACGCCGGATCGAGCGCCGAATCGGCGATCGCCTCCGGCGCCGCTGTCGCGAATGCGATCCCGTAGTCGCCACTACCCTGGGCGAATTCGGAGCCGACACGGCCCATGGCGAATACAGCACGCGTGGCCAGTCTGCGCAGTTGCCTGGCGTCGAGGCCGCGATCGACGGCCACGACGATCATGCATGAATTCCCTTGTGGTTGCTCGCTGTCGTCGGGCCCGGGGACCGGCGTGCCGAGCACCTGAAGCCGGCCGCTGAAGTTCGACTGCACCAGCACACCGACAGTGCAGTCGGATTCGGCCAACGGGACGACGCGCGACGACGTGCCGATCCCTGCTTTGTAGCCCAGTGCGCAGGTGCCGGTTCCTGCCCCGACGCAGCCCTCCTCGACGTTGTCACGGCGGGCTCCCTCGATCGCCGCGAGCACGTGAGCTTCGCTGATGGGCCTGTCACGGATGTCTGACAGGAAGCCGTCATTCGTCTCGCCCACCACCGGGTTGAGCGACATGACCCGCTCGTTGCCCGGCAGGTTGATCACGTGCGTGACGAGGGCGTCGGCGACCCGGAAGGCGGACAGCGTCCCGGTCAGCAGGATCGGCGTCTCGATCTCCCCCAGCTCCTGTAGCTGCGTCGCGCCGACGAGCTTACCGAATCCGTTGCCCACGAACAGGCCCGCCGGGAGGCGTCCGGCCTCCTCCAGCCGGTCCGGCACGATCGCCGTCACCCCGGTGTGCACCGTGCGGCCGGACCGCACCGTCGTATGCCCGACGCGCACCCCCGCGACATCGACCAGCGCGTTGCGCGCCCCCGTGGGAAGCCTCCCCGGAGCGATCCCGACGTCACGGGCGCGTGGCATGCTCATCCTCCCGGAATTGCGTGTGGTAGAGATCTGCATAGGCTCCCCCGGCTTCCAGCAGATCCCGGTGGTTGCCCTGCTCGACGATTCTGCCGTCCTGCACGACGAGGATTCTGTCGGCCCCCCGCACGGTCGACAGCCGGTGGGCGATCACGACCGCTGTGCGCCCCTCGAGGGCCACATCGAGTGCTCGCTGCACGGCCACCTCCGACTCGCTGTCCAGGTGTGCCGTCGCCTCGTCCAACACCAGCAGAGCCGGGTGCTTCAGCAGCAGCCTCGCGATCGACAGGCGCTGCTTCTCACCACCCGACAGGCGGTGGCCCCGGTCGCCGACCAGTGTGTCGAGCCCGAACGGCAGGCTCTCGACCAGATCCCACACCTGCGCCGACCGCAGAGCCGCCTCGAGCTCGCGGTCGTCCGCGTCCGGCTTCGCATACAACAGGTTGGCGCGGATCGTGTCGTGGAACATGTGCGCCTCCTGCGTGACCGCACCGACCGTGTCGCGCACCGACTCGAAACCCGCCTGGCGGAGGTCGACGCCACCGATCCGCACTCGTCCGGAATCCGGATCGTAGAGGCGGCTGAGCAGCCCGGTGATCGTGGTCTTGCCGGCGCCGGACGGACCGACGAGGGCGACCATCTCCCCCGGCTCGACGGTGAAGCTGACGCCGCGCAGCACCGGCCGCCCACCCCCGGTGTCCGAAGTCGACACTGTCTCCAAGGACGCCAGCGACACCTTGTCCGACGTCGGATATGCAAACGTGACATCCTCCACCTCGACGCCGACGGGCCCGGTCGGCAGCGTCACCGGGTGGTCGGCCTCCCGCACCATCGGCCGCAGGTCGAGCACCTCGAAGACCCGGTCGAACGACACCAGGGCGGTCATGACGTCGACCCGCACGTTGGACAGCGACGTCAGCGGGCCATAGAGCCTCGCAAGCAGCGCGGCCAGCGCGAGCAGGGTGCCGATGGTGAGGCTGCCGTGGACGACCATCACACCGCCGAACCCGTAGACGATGGCCGTGGCGATCGAGGCCAGCAGGGTCAGGCCGATCAGGAAGATGCTGCGCTGGACGGCGATGCTCACACCGATGTCGCGCACTCGCCCTGCCCGTGCGGCGTATTCGCGATCCTCCATCTCGGGGTGTCCGAAGAGTTTCACCAGCAACGCGCCCGCGACATTGAACCGCTCGGTCATCCGGGCGCCGAGATCGGCGTTCTCGACCATCTGGTCGCGGGTGAGGCGCGCGAGCCGCCTGCCCATCAGGCGGGTCGGGATGAGGAAGAACGGCACCAGCAGCAGCGACGCCAGGGTCAGCTGCCACGAGAGGGAGGCCATGGCCACCACGATGACCAGCAGGCTGACCGCGTTGGACACGACGTTGGACATGACCGACGTGAAGGCCTGCTGCGCGCCGATGACGTCGGAGTTGAGGCGCGTGACCAGGGCGCCGGTCTGGGCCCGGGTGAAGAAGGCGATCGGCTGGCGTAGTACGTGGGAAAACACCTGGCGGCGAAGGTCATAGATCAGACCCTCGCCGAGCAGCGCGGACAGCCAGCGCTGCAGCACCTTCAGGCCGGCCTCGAGGACGGCGACGGCGCCGGCGAGCACCGCGAGCCAGACCACGACGGCGACGTCACGCTGCATCACGCCCCGGTCGACGATCTGCTTGAGGATCAGCGGCGAGGCGACGACGAGCACCGCGTCGACGACGACCAG
>CAYPQR010000058.1:0-10995 GCA_964412865.1 uncultured Intrasporangiaceae bacterium | reverse complement strand
CGTGTCTCCTCGGATCCCTCGCGGGTCAGATCTCGTCGAGCGAGCGCAGCTCGTCGGTGAGCTCCTCGAGCTCCTCACCGCCGGCCATCTCCTTCGTCAGGCGGTCGAGGGTGATGTGTTCACGCGGCACGTTGAGCACGACCTCACCCAGCTTGAGCACGAGGAACCGGTCTCCGACCAGGTGCGCGTGGTGCGGATTGTGCGTGATGAAGACGACGGCCAGGCCCGCCTCCCGCGCTCGCACGACGTATTTGAGCACCACACCCGACTGCTTGACGCCGAGCGCCGCCGTCGGCTCGTCGAGGATGATGACTTTCGCCCCGAAGTAGATGGCACGAGCAATGGCGACGCACTGACGCTGGCCGCCCGAGAGCGACCCGACGGGCCGGTTCATGTCGTCGATGACGATGCCCATCTTGCGCAGTTCGTCGTGGGCGATCTGCTTCATCCGCGGAATATCAAGTGTCCGCAACGGTCCTCGCCGCAGCTCGTTGCTGAGGAAGAAGTTGCGCCATACGGCCATCATCGGGGCGAGCGCGAGATCCTGGTAGACCGTGGCGATCCCGGCATCGAGCGATTCACGCGGACTCGAGAACCGACGTTGCTCGCCGGCGACGAACATCGTGCCGGTGGTGTAGTCGTGCAGTCCGGCCATGATCTTGATGAGGGTCGACTTGCCCGCGCCGTTGTCGCCGAGCACACACGTGACCTCGCCGGACCGAACGGCCATGGTCACCCCCGTGAGAGCGCGCACATGCCCGTATTGCTTGCCGACGTCCGTCAGTTCGACGACCGGCTCCGCCGCGCTCACCGGGCCTCCCGCGGCGGAGGCACGGACGGAGAACTCTGTGGGGTGACCATCATCGTCGTTCCGCCTTTCGTCGCACCCAAGTGTTGATCAGGGTTGCCGCGACCAACATGATTCCGAGGAAGGTCTTGAGCCAGTCGGGGTTCCAGCCGGCGTAGGTGATGCCGAGGTTCGTCATGCCATAGATGAGCGCTCCGACCGACGCGCCGACGATCGAGCCGTAGCCTCCGGTCAGCAGGCATCCGCCGATGACCGCTGCGATGATGTAAATGAATTCGTTGCCGACGCCGAGGCCCGACTGCACCGTCGTGAAGTTGAAGAGCGTGTGCATGCCGAGCAACCAGGCGCAGAAACCGACGAACATGAAGAGCGCTGTCTTGGTGCGGGTCACGGGCACGCCGACGGCCCGTGCGGCCTGGGCGTCACCACCCGAGGCGAGCACCCAGTTGCCGCTCCGCGAGCGCAGCAGCACGTATGCCGCGAGGCCGGTCAGCACGATCCAGAACAACACGGTGATGCTGAGATTGATGCCGCCGAACCCGCCGGGGTCGCCCGACTTGAAGAGGGTGACGTCGGCCGCGAAGACTGCCTTCGCGGATGAATAGCCCTCCATGTCACTGATGTTGGGTGATGTGACGCCACCGGCGACCAGTCGGGTGACCGCAAGGTTGACCCCTTGCAGGATGAAGAACGTGCCGAGAGTGACCAGGAAACTCGGCAGCTTCGTGCGCTGCAGCAACCACCCGTTGAAGAATCCCACGAGCAGCGAAACAGCTAGCGCGAGAGCGACGCCCACCCACACGTTCAGGCCCCAATACCAGGCGAACATGGAGGCCGCGAGCGCGGAGGTCGGCACCGCGACACCCGCAGACAGGTCGAACTCGCCGCCGATCATCAGCAGGGCCACCGGGACTGCCATCATCCCGATGGTCGACGACTGATAGAGGATGGTGCCGATGTTGGAGGCGTCCCGGAATGCCGGGGCCAGTGCCAGGAACAGCACACAGATCGCCACGGCCCCGACGAGGGCACCCGCCTCCGGCTGGCTGAACAGCCGCACGATCGCGGATCGCTCTGTCGGTGCGACGGATTCCTTCACAGTGGTCGTCATGGCCAGGTGTCGATCAGCGAGTGCCGGCTTCGGCGAACTTCGCGATCCGGTCGACGTTGCTCTTGTCGACGAATGCCGGCCCGGTCAGCGTCGGTTTGCCGCCGCCGATGGTGTCACCGTTGGTCTTGTAGAGCCATAGCGAGTCGACGGCGAGATAGCCTTGCAGCCAGGGCTGCTGGTCGACTGCCCACTGCACGGCGCCCGACTTGATCGCGTCGACGATGCCTGCGTTGGTGTCGAAGGTGCCGATCTTGGCGTGCGATCCGGCCTTCTTCTTCGCCTTCACCGCGTTGAGCGCGACATCGGCGTTCAGCGCCACGACCCAGTCGACCTGCTTGTCCTCCTGCAGTTTCGAGGTGATCGTCGACTGCACCGCCGACAGGTCCTCACCGTTGACGTAGAGCAGTTTGGTGCTCGGCACCCGCTCCTTGACGCCGGCGCAGCGCTCCTGCAGGCCGATGTTGCCCTGCTCGTGGATGACGCAGACCGGATGTTTGGCGCCGGCCTGCTTCAGCCGGTCGCCCGCCGCCTCGCCGGCGACCTTCTCGTCCTGGCCGAAGAACCCGAGCAGCCCGAGCTCGGCCGCGTCCTCCGTGCCCGAATTGAGTCCGACGACGGGTATGCCCGCCTGTTGCGCATGCTTGACGGGCCGCTTCATCGCGTCGGGCTTCGCCAGCGTGAGCGCGATCCCGTCGACCTTCTTGTCGACGGCCGCCTGCACGAGACTGGCCTGTTTGGTGGCGTCGGGGCTGGCGGCATACGTCAGCTTGACGTTGTCCTTCTTGGCAGCGGTCTCCGCTCCCTTGCGCACCAGATCCCAGAAGCTGTCTCCCGGCGCCGAGTGGGTCACCAGCGCGACGGTCATGGTCGGGGTGTCGGCGTGACCTGCGCCGGCGGCGGTCGTCTCCGACGCCTTGCGTCCTCCGGTGCTGCTGCAGCCGGCGACGACAAGGCCGGCAGCGACACCCATGGCGGCGAGCCCGGCCACAGATCTGCGGGTCATGAGTCTTCCTCTCCTCGTGGCCACTCCGCCGGCGTGGGCCGAAGCAGGTGCCGTTGACGACGCTTGTGTCCGACGTATCGCTCATACGCTTCCCGAGTGGATGGTATGCCCGCGGCCGCGCTCACCGGCACATCCCACCACGACCGCGAGTCGGGCGCCGAGATCTTGGGGTCGGTGCGCACGTGGATGACCACCGGCCCGCCGTCGCTCGCGGCGGCCTTCGCCTCCGCGATCGCGTCGTGCAGAGCATCGAGATCGGCGGCTTCGATGACCCGTGCCCCCAGGCTGCGAGCATTGGCAGCCAGGTCGACGGGCAGCGGGGAGCCCGGCCGCTCGCCGTCGCGGTAGCGGTATGCGGTGCCGAAACGCTGTGAGCCCAACTCCTCCGACAGGGCGCCGATGGAGGCGAAGCCCCGGTTGTCCACGAGGACGACGATGATCTTGACCCGCTCCTGCACTGCGGTGACCAGCTCGCCCGGCAGCATGAGGTAGGAGCCGTCCCCCACCATCACGAACACGTCCCGCGTGGCGTCGGCCATCCTGACGCCGATGCCGGCCGGGATCTCGTATCCCATGCAGCTATACGCGTATTCGACGTGGTAGCTCTTCCTGTCGCGCACACGCCACAGCTTGTGCAGTTCGCCCGGCATCGAGCCCGCAGCGCACACCATGACATCGCGCGGGTCGGACCGTTCGTTGACGGCCCCGATCACCTGGCCCTGGGTGAGGACCCCTGGCGCGAGCGACGCGGTCACCTCGGCCGGCGGCGCATACGTCTCCGCGACCTGGGCGTCCCATTCGTCCCAGAGCCGCTCCTGCTGCGCGACGTAGACGGCGTCGACGTGATGCCCGCGCAATTCACGAGTGAGCGCGGACAGGCCGATGCGGGCATCGCCGGTCACGGCCAGCGCGGAAAGCTTCGAAGCGTCGGCTGCGCTGACGTTGAGTCCGATGAACCTCACCTGGTCGCATTGAAATGCGCTGCGCGAGGCCGTGGTGAAGTCGGTCAGTCGACTGCCGACGGCCAGCACCAGGTCGGCCTCCCGCGCCAACGCGTTGGCCGCAGTGGTGCCGGTCGACCCGACCGCACCCATGAGGCGAGGGTGACCATGTCGCAACGACCCCTTGCCCGCCTGAGTCTCGGCGACCGGTATGCCGGTCGCGTCCGCCAGCTCCGCGAGTTCGTCCTCGGCACTCGAGTAGTGCACGCCTCCGCCGGCAATGATCATCGGACGGCGCGCGGCGCGAAGCAGAGCGGCCGCCGCCGAGACATCGGCGGGGTCGGGGGCGGGTCGCCGCACCCGCCAGACACGCGGGGCGAACAGGTCGCCCGGCCAGTCGGCCACCTCGGCCTGCACGTCCTGCGGCAGCGCAAGCGTGACCGCGCCCGTCTCCGCAGGATCGGTGAGCACCCGCATGGCCCGCAGCAGCGCGTCGGCCAGTTGCTCGGGCCGCTGCACCCGGTCGAACCAGCGGCTGACGGGACGCAGCGCGTCGTTGACCGTCACGTCACCCTGTGCAGGATGCTCCAACTCCTGCAGCAGGGGAGGTGCCGCGCGTGTGGCGAACGTGTCGGATGGCAGCAGCAGCACAGGGATCCGCGCGGTCGTCGCGAGCGCCGCACCGGTCACCAGGTTGGTCGCTCCCGGGCCGATGCTCGTCGTGACGGCCCAGGTCTGCAAACGGTCGGTGTGACGCGCATAGCCGACCGCCATGTGCACCGCACTCTGTTCGTTGCGGGAGAGCACGTAGGGCATGGCGGGCCCCACACCCTGATCGGCTTCGACGAGGGCCTGACCGAGGCCTGCGACGTTGCCGTGCCCGAAGATGCCCGTGACGCCGGCGAAGAACGGCCCCTGCGCTCCATCTCGTGAAACCTGCTGCGCGGCAAGGAAACGCACCAGGGCCTGCGCCACGGTGGCTCTCACGGTGTCAGCCATCGATCGCGATCCTCGGGTCGAAGGGCTGACCTCGCCACCGTTCGCGCACCCAGCCGTGGGCCGGGTCGTCGGTGATCAGCCAGGCTCGCTCACGGCCCGGCCCGGCCATCACGTTGAGATAGTAGAGGTCGGCGCTCGGGGGTGCCATGCTCGGTCCGTGCCAGCCGTAGGGCACGAGCACCACGTCGCCGGAGCGCACTTCGGCAAGCACGTCGATCGGCCGATGGTCGGACGCGTAGACCCGGTGGTATGCACAGGGGTCGGCCTGCGGTGGTGCGCCATCCACGGCCCTGGTCTCGAAGTAGTAGATCTCCTCGAGGCGAGTCTCGACGCCCGGATCCTCGACGTCGTGCTTGTGCGGTGGATACGACGACCAGTTGCCCGACGGCGTGATGACCTCGCAGCAGATGAGCGAGTCGGCATCCATCACCCCCGGGGTGCCGAAATTGCGTACCAGCCGGGAACACTCGCCCGAGCCCCGTTGCTCGACCGGCACGTCGGCCGCCCGGAGCCTGGCGGGCTCCCCCGGCAGCGCCGCACGATAGACGACCGACCCCGCCAGCGCGATCCGCGACCGAGCGGGCGCGGTCAGCGCCGCTGTGCAGCCCGGCGGGAGGTAGGCGACGTCGGTCGGCCCGGCGAACACGTCCGGCCTGCCCATGAGGTCGATCGACGTGACGTCACCGGAGTCTTCCCGTATCTCGGCCCGCGCGCCTCCTGCAAGAGGAATCACCATGTATTCGATGCCCTCACAATCGATCTCGTAACGCTCCCCAGGGCTCAGCTCGACGATGAACAGGCGGGTGTGGTGCCATCCGTCGATCGTGTCGTCGACCGCCACCGATCGGTTCCCGTCGGCCAGACTGCCCCGCGGATGGACCCACCGCATCAGACGCCCACCTCGAGGGCCGCCTGCACCTCCGCGCTCGTCGGCATCGCGGTCGAGCACTCCAGCCTGCCTGCGACGATCGCACCGGCGACATTGGCGAAACCGATGATGCGCCGAAGATCCCACCCCTCGAGGAGGCCGTGGCACAGCGCACCACCGAAGGCATCTCCGGCCCCGAGCCCGTTGACGACCTCGACGTCGCACGCCGGGGCCTCGACCGACTCGTCCGGCGTCATGGCCAGGACCCCGTCGGGACCGAGTTTGACGACGGCGAGTTCGAGGCCGGCATCGAGCAGGGCCACCGCTGCCTTGTGCGGATCGCGCTGTCCCACAGCCACTTCGCATTCGTCGAGATTGCCGACGGCCACCGTCACGTGCGGCAGCGCGGCCTCGATCTGCTCCCGGGCCGCCGCGGCATCCGCCCAGAACATCGACCGGTAGTCGAGATCGAGCACCGTGTGTCGCGCCCGCCCCCGGATGCCCCATGCCGCATGGTGCGCCGATCGCGAGGGCTCCTGTGACAGGCCGGTCACTGTCGTCCAGAAGACACCTGCGTCGCGAATGCGCTCCGAGGGCAGGGATTCGGCAGTGATCAGCATGTCGGGGGCGATCGGGTAGCGATAGAAGTAGAGCGGGAAGTCGTCGGGAGGGTGCACCTCGCAGAAGGTGACCGGAGTCGGCGGGCCCTCGACCGCGAGGATGTCGCCGGAGTCGACACCGAGGCGGGCGGCCTCCCGTCGCACGTAGCGTCCGAAGGCGTCCTCCCCGACCCTGGTGATCAGGGCGGTGCGCCGGCCGTGCCGCGCGGCGGCGACGGCCACGTTGGTCGCGCTCCCGCCCAGGAACTTCGCGAACGTCTCGACGTCCTCCAGACCCACGCCATGCTGCAGCGGATAGATGTCGACACCGGTGCGGCCCATCGTCACGACATCGAACCGCGCGGTGTCGTCCGGCCGCGTTGCGTCGACGGAATACGTTGTGGTCACGATGAACTCTCGGCTCGGGCACGAAGGAACTCCAGGCATGCGTGCACATCCGCCTGAGGCCGGGCAGTCTGCGCCGAGGGCTCGGGCAGCATCGTGTCCTGCTCCAGCACATACCACCCGGGATACGCCGCGTCCTCCAGCTCCCGCACGATGCCCGCGATGTCGACGTCTCCGCGACCCAGAGGCACATACATCCCGTCCGCCACCGCGTCGGCGTATGCCGTACCGCCGCTGCGCACGGCTTCGGCCAGATCCCGCCGCACATCCTTCAGGTGCACGTGAGCAACCCGATCCGCGTGCTGCACGGCCAATTCGAGCGGATCGGTGCCTCCCACCATCAGATGACCGGTGTCGAGGCAGATCGGGATCTGACAGTCGTCGAGGACTCGCTGCACGTCCTCATCGGTCTCGACCATCGTGCCGACGTGCGGATGCAGCACGACACGGATACCGAAGGCCGCTGCGTGACCCATGAGTTCGTCCAGCCTTCGCAGCATGCGGTCCCAGGCGTCGTCGTCGAGATCCGGCCTCGTGTCATAGCCGGAGCGTCCGCTCGCGGCCGCGAGGATCAGCGTGCCGGCGCCGAGACGGGTCAGCCTGGCGATGGCCTCTCCGATGGCCGGCTCCTCCTCACCGTGCAGCACGACGGGCACGAACTGCGCGACCGGCTCGAGTTCGAATTCGCTCAGCACGGCAGCCTGATCGTCGACCGCGGCAGGCAGGAACCCCTCTGGACCGAGTTCGGTTGCGCGCAGCCCGAGTTCAGCCATCTCCGACAGCACCGAGGTGAATGCCATCTGATGGCCCCACCCGGGCACCTCACTGATGCCCCATGAGATCGGTGCGGCGGCGACACGATCCATGGTGAAGGTCATGACCGGTCGACCTGCTCGGGCCGCGCCGTCGTCTTGGATCGCTCACAGGCGTCGGCGATCTCGAAGGCCGCGAGGGCATCGGCGACGGTGCACGGGCTCTCCGCCCTGCCGGCGGCGACGTCGATGAACGCGGCGAGCTCCGCCTGGTATGCCGACGCGAACCGGTCCATGAACGACCACACGCGAGGGCCCGATGGCCAGTCGACGCCGTCCTCCGCGGAGTCGAGGGCGAGCGACCCGTCCAGGCCGACCGAGATGCTGCCGGCGCTGCCCATGACCTCCATCCGCACGTCGTGACCCGCGCCGTTGTAGCGGGTGGAGGAGACCAGCGCGAGCGTCTGATCGTCGAGGGTCAGCAGCGCCGCGCCGGTGTCGACGTCGCCGGACTCGGCGAAGAAATCAGCCCCCTTGTTGCCGCCCGTCGCATATGCGGTGGCGACCTCACGGCCGGTGACGAATCTGATGGCGTCGAAGTCGTGCACGTTGCAGTCGCGGAAGATCCCCCCGCTCGTCGGGATGTATGCGGGGTCCGGCGGCGCCTGGTCGTTGGTGTTGGCGCGGATGGTGTGCACGAAACCGAGCCGCCCCGACCGCACCGCATCCCGCGCTGCCTGGTAGCCGTGGTCGAATCGGCGCTGGAATCCGATGTGCACCGGCGTGCTGGAGTGGCTCGCCAGCCTTGCCAGTTCGAGAGTCTCGTCCATGCTGGAGGCGACCGGCTTCTCGCAGAACGTCGGAATGCCGGCCGCGACGGCTGCGTGCAGGATGGCCGCGTGGCTGGGGGTGGCCGTCGCGATGACGAGTCCATCGAGTCCACTCTCCAGGAGTGCGTCGACGTCGGGCACGGCCTTCGCCTCGACGTCGGCGGCGACCCGCTCCGCCGCCTCGGGAACGGCGTCGGCGAGGAGCAGGTCGTCGACGCCGTCGAGCGTGCGCAGCGTGCCGGCATGGAACGCACCGATGCGCCCCACTCCGGCAAGTCCGATCCGCATTCAGGGGCTCCAGTCGTCGGTGATGTCGGGGCCTGGGCACCGCGTGGTTCGACTCTATCGACTCCGGCTGTGCCCGACCAGCACTCAGCCGGCGCGCTCGGCCGCGGGGTGCTCCCCCGCGCCGAATCGCAGGCCGTCGAAGACCAGGTCGACGATCGCCAGCGAGGTGGCCTGTCCGTCAGGGGTGCTGCTCGCGAGGCAGATCCCACCGAGGGCGCGGGAGAGCTCCTGCGCCGTCACGTCGGCGCGCACCGCCCCCGCATCGATGGCCGGCTGCAGGACCCGCTCGGCTGCCTCCAGCAGTTGCTCGCGGGCGCATTGGAACGCCTCGGCCCGGCTGCCCTCCATCATGGAACGCAGCAGATTGACCATGCCCATCTTGACGGCGTAGTAGTCGACGAACCCGCGCATCCACTCGTGCAGCGCCTCACCCGGGGGCAACTGCTCGGGCAGTTCGTGCGACCGCTGCACGAGGGCGTCGACCTGGTGGCCGTAGACGGCCATGACGAGATCCTCGCGGGTCGGGAAGTGCCGGTAGAGCGTGCCGATGCCGACTCCGGCGGATCGTGCGATGTCCTCCAGCGACACGTCGACGCCCCGGTCGGTGAAGGCCGTCGTGGCGGCGTCCAGCAGCTTGTTCCGGTTGCGTGCCGCATCGGCTCGCAGCGGCTTGGTCGTGTCTGCACTCACCACGGCGTCACATTCCTCTTGCATAAACGGAGGAACCCTCCGTATAGTTCTAGAAGCGGAGGAAACCTCCACTTGCGTCTTCAGCGTACTCCTCAATCGATCGGAGTCCCATGTCCGTATCCACATCCACGGTACCCGCGCGGCAGGCGAAGGCCACACCGCGCACGCGGGCCGTTCTGGCGGTGGTGCTGATCGCCCAGCTGATGCTGGTGCTCGACGCCGCCATCGTGAACATCGCGCTGCCGGACATCCAGCAGACCC
Source organism: uncultured Intrasporangiaceae bacterium (assembly GCA_964412865.1). Classification (GTDB taxonomy): domain Bacteria; phylum Actinomycetota; class Actinomycetes; order Actinomycetales; family Dermatophilaceae; genus Leekyejoonella. Next base: position 1,440 of record CAYPQR010000058.1, on the reverse strand, counting down.
TGCACATGACATCCACCGGACTGTCGTGGGTCGTCAACGGCTACACACTCGCCTTCGGCGGGCTGCTGCTGCTCGGCGCCCGGGCCGGTGACGTGCTGGGACGGCGGCGAGTCTTCCTCGCCGGCCTGACGTTGTTCACCCTCTCCTCATTGATCGGCGGGCTCGCCCAGGGCCCCGCCCTGCTGCTGGCCGCCCGCGGTGCACAAGGTGTCGGCGCGGCACTCGCCGCGCCATCGGCTCTGGCCCTGCTGCTGGCCAGCGTGCGCCCGGGCAAGGAGCAGACGCGCGCCATCGGGTGGTACACCGTCGTGTCCGCCGGTGGCGCCGCGATCGGCCTGATCGCGGGCGGCGTCCTCACCTCACTGTCGTCGTGGCGCCTGGTGTTCTTCGTCAACGTGCCCATCGGCGTCGTCATCCTCGCCGTCGCCGCCTGGAGCCTGCCCCGTATGACGCGGCACCGCGGCCCGGTCGACGTCGCCGGCGCGGTCCTCGCGACCGTCGGCATGACCAGCCTGGTCTACGGGTTCATCCGCGCGGCCTCCGACGGATGGACCGACCTCGGCACGATCGGGGCGTTCGGCATCGGCGTGCTGCTGCTGGCCACCTTCGTGGCCGTCGAGCTGCGGATCACCTATCCGATCACGCCGCTGCACCTGTTCGCCGACCGCGAGCGCAGCACCGCATACGTCACACGGCTGCTGCTGGTCGCCGGCGGTCTGGGGACGTTCTTCTTCCTCAGCCAGTTCATGCAGATCGTGCTGGGCTGGACGCCGTGGGAGTCAGGTCTGGCGTTCCTGCCGGTGCCGGTCGGGGTGTTCGTCGCGTCCCAGCTGGTGTCGCGGTACCTCACGGAGCGCTGGTCCGCGCGCACGATCATCGTCACCGGCCTCGCGCTCTCGGCCGCCGGGCTGCTGTGGACCAGCACGCTCGACGCGCAGAGCGGCTACCCACACCTGCTGCCCAGCCTGATCCTCTTCGGCATCGGCCAGGGCACCTCGTTCGTGCCGCTCACCGCGGCAGGAGTCGCACGCGTCTCCGCCGAGGACTCGGGCGCCGCGTCCGGCCTGGTCAACATGACCCAGCAACTGGGCGGGTCACTCGGCCTGGCCGTCCTGGTCACCGTCTTCGCGACCGCCTCGTCGCACACCGACGGACCGGCCGGGCAGATCGAGGCCTTCGTCACCGGCGCCGATCGCGGGTTCGCGGTCGCCGGGATGCTGGTGATCGCCGCCATCGTGCTGGTGCTGACGCTCATGCCGAGCGGACGCGAACGGCCGACCGAGGCCACGGCGTCCGACGCGCCCTCGGAAGGCGAGATGGTCGCCGTCGACTGACAGTGGCCTCCCCACCGCCATGCCGGCGCCCACCCTGGCAGGTCGAGTAGGGCGGGGGAGCGAGACCTCGCAACATGCCTTATCAACGGGGTCATCGGAGTGGTCA
>CAYPQR010000057.1:0-11009 GCA_964412865.1 uncultured Intrasporangiaceae bacterium | reverse complement strand
CCTGCCCGTGCGGCCAGCGCGGCTGCCTGGAGCGGTATGCGTCGGCCGCAGCGATCGCACGGCGCTACAGCGACCGGTCGGGCAGATCCGCCTCCTCCGAGGACGTGGCCGCGTTGCTGCACAAGGACCCCGATGCGGACGCCGTCTGGGGCAATGCGGTCGAGGCGCTCGGTCTTGCACTCGCCTCGACCACCATGCTGCTCGACCCCTCGCTCATCGTTCTCGCGGGCGGGCTGTCGCACGCCGGAGACGCGCTCCTCACTCCCACGCGTGAGGCCGTCGCCCACCGCGTCGTATGGCGCAGCGCTCCACGGATCGAGCTGTCGGCACTCGGCTCACGGGCGGGTCTGCTCGGCGCGGCGGTCCTCGCATGGCAGCGCGTCGGCACCGACGACTTCACGGGCTGGGTGGCGGCCCGATGATCGCCTGCGTCTGCCTCAACTGCGCGCTCGACGTCACCTATGACGTCGACCGGCTCGTGCCCAGCCAGTCGCATCGAGTGCATACAGTGCGTCAGCGAGCGGGAGGCAAGGGCATCAACGTCGCCCGGATCCTCACCCGACTCGGAGTCCCCGGCATCGTCACCGGATTCGTCGGCGGCGTGACCGGCGAAGCAGTCACGCACGACCTCGACGCTGCCGGAATCACGCACCGTCTCACCCGGACGGCCGCCGAAACGCGGCGCACGGTCGCCGTCAGCGCGACGGACGACACCACGCTGTTCAACGAGCCCGGTGGCCCGATCGAGCGGCACGAGTGGTCCGCGTTCCTGGACGCTTTCGACGACCTGTGCCGCGCCGCCGACGCCGTGACACTGTCGGGAAGCCTGCCGACCGGTGTGGCCCCCGCTGCCTACGCCGAGCTGACCGAGATCGCCCATGAACACGGCAAACCCGTGCTGCTCGACGCCGATGGGTATGCGTTGCTGCTCGGCATCGAGGCGGCGCCCGAACTGATCACGCCGAATCACCTCGAGGTCGCGCATCTGCTCGGATCCACTGTCTCCACCTCGGAGGATGCGGTGGCGGCGGCCCGCACACTCACCACCCTGGGTCCTCGTGCCGTCGTGATCACCCGTGGATCGGACGGGCTCGTCGGCGCGTGCCGCGACACAGTGCTGACCGTCGATCCGGGTATCAGTGTGCGCGGCAACCCGACCGGCGCGGGAGACGCCCTCGCCGCCGTGCTCGCCCGGGCACTCGCGGACGGCGCGACGGACTGGGTGGCGGCCCTGCGCGAAGCGGTGTCCGTGTCCGCAGGTGCGGTCGCCTGCCCGGTGGCCGGTGACTACTCGCCGGACGTGGCCGCCCAGGTCCGGCACGCGATCCGTGTCCGCGAGCACTGAGTCACCCGACAGAAGGAGAACGCGATGCCCATCCGCCCGACGTCGAGCCTCGTCGCCGACGCGCTGCACGCGGGACGGGCCGTGGCCGCCTTCAACGTCATCACCTTGGAGCACGCCGAGGCCATCGCCGAGGGAGCCGAACGTGCAGGGCGTCCGGCCATTTTGCAGGTCAGCCACAACGCGGTCCGCTTCCATGGTCGCGTCGGTCCCATTGCGGCGGGCACCGCCGCCGTGGCGGAGGAGTCGTCCGCGATGCTGTCCTTGCACCTCGACCATGTGGAGGACGACGACTTGCTGCGCCAGGCCGCCGACCACGGCTTCACGTCGGCGATGTTCGACGCCGGCGCCCTGCCGTATGCCGACAACGTCGACGCCACTCGCTCAGCCGCTCTCTGGGCCCACGACCACGGGATCTGGCTGGAGGCCGAACTTGGTTTCGTAGGAGGTAAACCCGACTCACCCGCCAGTGCACATGCGACCGGCGTCCGCACCGATCCGCAGGAGGCGCACGCCTACGTCGAGGCGACTCGGGTCGACGCCCTGGCTGTCGCCGTCGGCAGTTCCCACGCCATGACGAGCCGCACCGCCGGGCTCGACATCGACCTGATCCGTCGAATCCGGGAGCAGGTCGCGGTGCCACTCGTGCTGCACGGCTCGTCCGGTGTGCCCGACGAGCAGCTACGGGCCGCCGTGGCGGCGGGAATGACCAAGATCAACATCGGCACCGCCCTCAACGTCGCCTATACCGGCGCGGTGCGAGAGACGCTGGCGGATCAGGCCGACCGTGCACGACAGGATGGCAAGGACCTCTCCCCCGACCCGCGGCGATACCTCGCCCCGGCGCGCACCGCCATGGCGGACACCGTCGCCCGGCTGCTGGTCACCCTGGGCACCTGACGATCCCGACGCAAAACGGTCCGGTCGCCGATCAGGTGAGCAACCGGGCGCCGCCGCTAGGATGGCGCACGGACAGGAGGACGGCAATGGTCGATTGGTTGGGCGCGGCCTGCGCGTGGCTCGCCGCCACCGTCCTCGTGAGCAGCGGCATCCTCAAACTGGGCACCACCGAAGACTTCCGGCGGTCCATCATCGACTTCCGGCTGCCGTCGTGGGCCTGGCAGCGCAGGACATTCGCCCGGGTCTTCCCGTGGGTCGAGATCGTGCTCGGCCTGGGCCTGCTCCTCGCGCCCTCGCCGTGGCAGATCGTCCCGGCCGTCGGCGTCCTCGCGATGTTCACCGCATTCCTCGTCCTGGTGACCAGGACGGTCCGATCCCGCGCCCAGGTCTCCTGTGCCTGCTTCGGCGGCATCGGGGACGAGAGGGTCACCCGCCGAACGGTCGTACGCAACGCCGGTCTCGTGCTGCTGGCGTGTCTCGCGCTTGGCCTTGACCGTGCCCCGGCGACCGTGGTCGCGGATCGGGTGGCCGCCGGGTGGTATCCCGCGCCGGCCGTGCTCGCCGTTGCCGTGGCGGCGGCCGCCGTCGCGTGGCGTGCCGCCGCTCGCCGCCATCGCCGCGCCCACCTGGTGCGCACTCTCACGGTGACCGACGCGGACGGCGCCATCCTGCCGATCGCCGAGTTCCAGGACCCTCCGACCTTCCTCGTGTTCTTCTCACCAGGATGCGGTTCCTGCCAGCACGTCGTGCCCCACTTTCGCTGGTGGCCCAACCTGCTTCGTGACGGCTATGACCTGCAACCGGTCTTCCTGGGTTCCAAGGAGGAATTCGCCGGGCAGGAGGCGTTCGCCCCCCTGGCGCCATACGCCTGGTATGCGGACCATTCGCTCACCAAGACCCTCGACATCACCATGACGCCGGCGGCGATGCTCATCGACCGTGAGCATCCGTTGGGCGGCCCCGCAACCTCGGGCCAGTTCGCGATTCAGGAGCTCGTCCTCCGCGACGGATGGCGTGAGGAAGTCCGTGCCCAGACCGAACGGGAGGGCGCCGGCGGCGAGTGGTGAGGGTGCCCCGCCGCCGACACCGTCCTAGCCGGCCTGGGGAGCGGACCCGCTCGCGCCGTGGTGATCGGCGATCAGCTGTCGATACCAGTCGAAGCTGTCCTTCGGGATGCGCTTCTGCGTCTCGTAGTCGACATAGACGAGCCCGAATCGCTTGGCATACCCCTCGGCCCACTCGAAGTTGTCGAGGATCGACCAGCAGTAGTAGCCCCGCACGTCCACGCCCTCGTCCATCGCCGTGGCGACTGCGCGCAGGTGGTCTTCGAGGTAGCGGACCCGAGCGGCGTCGTGCACCATGCCATCCGCCGACACGACATCGTCGCAGGCGATCCCGTTCTCGGTGATGTAGATCGGGGGCAGATCCGGGTAGGTCGCGTGCAGCCACCGCAGCAGACGCCGTAGCCCGTCGGAGTCGACCGGCCAGCCCATCGCGGTGCGCTCGGCGTCCTCGGCGACCACCGTTTCGGCGCCGATGTCGTCGGCAGTGCGCAGCGAGGGATCCGGCTCGTCCACATCCGTCGCCTGGACGCAGCTCGGGAAGTAGTAGTTGACCCCGAGGAAGTCCAGCGGCGCTGCCGTGATGCGGTGATCGCCGTCGCGGATGAACCCGAAGTCGGTCACACCTTCATAGACATCGCGAGCCATGCTCGGATACTGCCCCTTGAGCACCGGGTCGGTGAAAAGCAGGTTTGCGAGCATCAATTCGCGCTGCGCGGCGTCCTGGTCCGCGGCCGAGTCGGACGCGGGAGTCACGGACTCCAGGTTCAGGGTGACCCCGATCTGGTGGTCGCCACCCTGCTCACGCAGTGCCGTGGCCGCCAGACCGTGCCCGAGCATCAGGTGATGCGCGGCCGCGAGAGCACCTTCGCCCTCGTGGGCGCCCGGAGCATGACGTCCTTCGGCATAGCCGAGGATCGACGAGCAATACGGCTCGTTGAGGGTGATCCAGCGGTTCACCCTGTCGCCCAGGTGCTCCTGCACGACTGCTGCGTATTCCGCATAGCGTTCGGCGGTGTCGCGCACGCGCCACCCGCCCGCATCCTCCAGCGGCTGCGGCAGATCCCAGTGATAGAGCGTGACAGTCGGCGTGATGCCGCTGTCCAGCAGCTCGTCGACGAGCTGGTCATAGAAGGCGAACCCCTCTGGATTGGCCGGACCCTTGCCGGTCGGCTGGATTCGCGGCCATGCCACCGAGAGACGGTAGCTGTCGACCCCGAGCCGTGCCATGAGCGCCACGTCCTCGGCGTGGCGGTGATAGTGGTCGCAGGCCACGTCACCGGTCTGACCCTCGAACGTCTTGCCGGGAGTGTGGCTGAACGTGTCCCAGATCGACGGGCCCCGTCCCCCTTCGTGCACGGCGCCCTCCACCTGGTATGCGGCGGCGGCAACGCCGAACTCGAACGCTGCGGGCAGCGCGATCTTCCCTGATGTCATCAGTCTCCTGCTTCCTATGCGATATGGCGAGGATCAGCTCGCCGGCTTGTTGTCGGCGATCTGCAGCACTTCCACCCCGAAGGGCGGCAGGTGCACCTTGTCGACGTCGCGTCCGTCGAGGTCGGTCAACCTGCCCGCTCCCATGACCTGCGGAGTCACCCGTCGGTCATCGTCCGATTCGCTCATGAACCAGACGAATTCGCTGCCGTCTTCGCGGGTCATTCCGTCGACGAGCACATCGGGCTCCGACACGGCAACTCTCCTGGAAACGTCGCAGTCCTCCGCGATGGCCGAATAGAGGCGCCAGGTGTCCTCGGGGTTGACGGCAGCGCCTTCCGCCGCGAGAGCTTCGGCCGGGAACGTGCACAGGTATGCCGTGCCATCCCCGACTCGATGCCGGGTCAACGCGATCCGGCCCTGATCGTCGCGCGCGATCACCTCGGCGCCGGCCGCCTCGACGGGCAGCATCTCTCGACCGGCCGATGGCCTGCCGGGGGTGAACGAGAGCGACTCGCCGGCCGCGATCGACCCGAGCGGCCGCTCGAAGTGCAGCGTCACCGTCTCGCCGGCATCCTCGCCCAGGCCGTAGCGGAGCGTGTGGCGCACACCGAACAGTTCCTCCAGGTGCGACCACCAGGGACCGCGTTGGAACTCGACTCCGCCCGGGCCGTATGACGCGTAGACGGACGCGCCACCGCGAGCCAGCATCATCAGGCGGCTCCAGGTCGGCGCCAGCAGGGCCTTGGTCGACGGCACCAGATAGAGGTCGTATCCGGACGCAACGCCGTCGCGCTCCCGCTCGAAACCCGGTGGCAGATCTGCCTCGCGGCATGCGATGTGCGCCTGCTCCAGGCTGCGATAGACGTAGGTGCGCTCGGCCTCCTCGAGGGTCAGCGGCTCGGACGTCTCCAGGTATGCGGGCACGACCAGGGCGACCTGCGTGGGCCACCGCCGGCACCGCTGCACGTCGATCCGCCGGAGCACCTGCGAGAACTCATGCAGCTCCTCCAGCACCGGCTTCGGCGACCCGTCGACCCGCGTGATGCCGAAGTGGATCTCGAACGCGTGATGCCGATACGGGTCCTGCTCCTCGAGATTGTCGAAATCGGTGTTGTTCCAGGCGATCCATCCCGCACACCCGGCGAGCAGAGTGGAGTGCAGGACCTGGCGGTAGTAGTCGGCGGCATGTGCGTCGGAAACGAAGTCCGACGTGACGCCGAATTCCTCCAGCACGACCGGTTTGCCTCCGACAGCGGACAGTTCCGTGGTGAACGCGGCCTTGAGATGCTGACGCACCTGATCGGTCTCCATCGGATAGACGTGCGGCCCCACGAAATCGGTGATGGCGGCCAGGTCCCGCACGGAGAAGCCGTTGTCGCGCCCTGTCACCTCGATCCCCCAGGCGCCGTCACCGATCGAGACGGGTCCAGCCCCGCCTCCGGCCCGGACCGCCTGCACCATCAGTTCCGCCCAGCTCGACACGGTCTGCGTCGGGGCGGAGCCGCCATAGATCGGCATCTCGTTGGAGATGAGCCACCCTCCGATGGCGGGATGATCGGCGATCCGCCGGGTGACCTCTCGCACGAACCACGCCTGCCGCGCGACCAGCCACGTATCGGCATACAGGTCGCGCCCGTCCCGCCACGCGGGGTCCCAGTTCTCCCCCGACATGTGCCCGACGATGAACGTCGGCACCGTCTGCATGCCGAGTTCGGTATGCAGATCGAGGAACACCGAGAACCGGTCCAACACCTGCTCATCGACGCGGTCGGCCTCGGGCATGGCATCCGGCCAGTAGAGGAAGGACCGCGTCATCGTCAGGCCGTGTGCGCTCAGCACGGCGAGCTCGGATCGAAGCAGATCGGTGTCGATGTCCCGCCACATCAGCGGGCCGCCCTGCCTCGACCAGAAGTTGGCGCCCAGCCAGGTGTCCGCGAGGCGCGGTGACGGACGGTCCACCCCGGGCCGCGTCACTTGATCGCTCCCGCGGTCAGGCCGGCAACGAAATAGCGCTGCAGCAGGAGGAATACGATCACGATCGGCACACTCACCACGAGCGACGCCGCCATCACCTGGTTCCAGTAGACGTTGATCTGCGTGGAATAGCTCTGCAGGCCGATCGACAGCGTCATGGTCGATTCGTTGGTCATCTGCGCGGCGAAGAGCAACTCACCCCACGAGGTCATGAATGCATACACGGCGACCGCGACGACACCTGGCCTCGCCGCCGGCAGGACCACGCGCAACAGGGCGCCGACGGCCGATGTGCCGTCCACTCGCGCCGCCTCGTCCAGATCCCGCGGGATGCCGTCGAAATAGCCGGCAAGCATCCAGATCGAGAACGGCAGGGCGAACGTCATGTAGGTGATGATCAGACCGACACGCGTCTGATAGAAGACCGTCGTGCCGAGCACCTTGTCGAGGTTGACGAAGATGAGGAACAACGGCAGCAGGAACAGGATCCCGGGGAACATCTGCGTCGACAGCACGGCGCCGCTGAACAGCCGGCGGCCGAAGAAGCGATAGCGAGAGATCGCGTATCCGGCGAAGATCGCCACGACCACGCTGAACACGGTGGCCACCGAACAGACGATCAGGCTGTTGACGAAGTACCTCGCCAGCGGCACGGTGCTCCAGATGTCGATGAACGGCTGGAACGTCGGATGCCTCGGCCACCACGAGAACGCGCCCTGCACGTCGCCGAGCGGCTTGATCGCGCTGGTGAGCATCACATACAGCGGCACCGCGGTGAACACACCGAGCACCGCCAGCACGACCCAGCGGAACACCTTGAAGGAGTTGGATTCACGCATATCGGGACCTCCACTTCCCCGCCAGCAGGTAGCCGCCGGTGAGGATCAGCAGCACGATCAGCAGAAGGACCGACATTGCCGAGCCCAGGCCGAAGTTCCAGTTGATGAAGGAGTTGTCATAGATGTGGATCGACAGCAGGTCCGCCGAATGCGGCGGGGTGTGGCCGAACAGCACGAACGGTGTGTTGAAGTCGTTGAACGTCCAGAGGAAGAGCATCAGCACGAGCACGCCGTTGACCGGGCGCAGTTGCGGCAGTGTGATGTACCGGACCTGCTGCCAGACGCCGGCCCCGTCGACGGACGCGGCGTCATAGACCTCCTCGGAGATGTTCTGCAGTCCGGCCATCAGCATGAGGAACGCGAACGGCCAGGACCGCCAGATCGCGGCGACGGTCATGGAGACGAACGCGTTGTTGCCGACCAGCCAGAAGGTCGTTCCGTCGGTGATGTGCAGGTTGGAGCCCAGGACGTGGTTGACCAGCCCGTTGTCGCGCTGATACATGAAGCTCCACGTCATGATGGCCGCGTAGATGGGCAGCGCATAGGGCACCAGGAACAGCGTGCGCCAGATGCCCCGGCCGCGGAACTTGCGTTGTAGCGCCAGTGCCGCGGCCAGGCCGAACACCCACGAGATTCCGACCACCAGCACGGTGTATGCCGCGGTGACCAGGAAGGAGTGCAGCAGGCTCGAACCGATCGGGCCGGAGAAGTCGAGGGCGACCCGGTAATTGGCGAGGCCGGCGAACGGTGCCTGCGACCAGTTGGCGATGTAGAACTGCGTCAGTTCGACGAAGCTCATCCAGATGCCGACGACCATCGGCACGATGTGGATCAGCAGCTCGAGCAGTACCGCCGGAATGATCAGCAGGTATGGCGTCGCCTTGACCCACGACCGGGATCGGCGGGGTGGCTTCTCGACCGGCTCGCCTTCCTGCTTCTGGGGCTTGAGCGGAGTGATCGTCATCGATCGTGTCAGCTTCCCGCTGCCATCTTGTCCTGGGCCGCCTTGAGCGCCGCCTTGACGTCAGAGGAGGACACCTTCTTGCCGGTCGCGGCCTGCTGCAGGAGCTGGTTGACGGCGTTGCCGACGTTGGTCTCGTAGGACGCCTCCGCGGGGATCAGTGGCAGCGGCACCGCCTTGTTGGCCAGGATGTCGGCGAACGCCTTTGCCTCCGCCTTGCTGGAGGTGAAGTCGACCTTGCCGCCCTTGACGATCGGCAGCGCCGTGAACGGCTTGTCCAGGATGGCCTGCTCCTTCGGGCTGGTCATGAACTTGACCATCTTGAGCGCAGCATCCTTGTGCTTGGTGTTCTTGAAGATCGAGATGTTGATGCCCGCGACGAAACTGGCGATGTCCTTGTTGCCGCTCTTGGCCGGGATCGCGACGACACCGTACTCGCTGGGCTTCATGCCATCGGCCTGCAGCGTGTTGTCGGCGTTGTTCTGGCTCATCAGCATGGCGGCCTTGCCCTTGGCGAAGTCACCGGGCGCCTCGGGGCCGTTCTTGTATTGCACGCTGCTCGGGTTGACGACACCGTTGCTCATCAGGTCCACGTACTGCTTGACGCCCTTCACCATCCCGGGGGTGGTGAAGTTGGGCTTGCCATCCTTGGTGAAGGGGTCGGCGCCGTACTGCTGGCCGAAGATGAAGGCGAAGTGCACGCTCTCCGTGTAGCTTCCGCCCTCCATGGCCATGCCATAGACCTTCTTGGATGGGTTGGTGAGCTTCTTCGCGTCGGCCTGCACCTCCTCCCACGTCGTCGGTGGCTTCAGGCCGGCGTCGGCGAACATCTTCTTGTTGTAGTAGAGGCCGTAGACGAGGCCGTAGAGCGGCACGGATGTCGGGTCCTTGCCGGGGGCACCACCGGTCTTGAAGGCGGTCTGGACGAACTTGTCCTTGCCGCCGATGGCCTTGAGCGCCGCCGCGTCGAACGGCATGAAGGCTCCGGTGGCCTGCAGTGAGGCGGCCCAGGTGTTGCCGATGTTGACCACATCGGGGCCCTTGCCGCTGGTCGTCGCGCCGAGGATCTTGTTCTGCAGGTCGGGCCAGCCGATGACCTGCACGTTGACCTTGATCCCGGTCTTCTTGGTGAACTTGGCAAGCTCGCGCTTCAGCACCTTCTTGTCGACCGCGGGCGTCGCGCCCTGGTTGCTGGCCCAATAGGTGATGGTGGTCGTGCCGGAGCCGTCCGAGCCGCCGGAGCCCGATGAGGAGGATCCTCCCCCACTGCTGCAGGCTGCCGTGACCGACACGGCCAGCACCGTGATTGCCGCGGGGATGAGACGAGTTTTCACGAGAACTCCTGTGGGTCGGGGCCTACTACGGCGCCAAATTTGTCGATATGTGTATTGCATCACTTATCCGGTTCAGTTGGCAGGCGCGTTATCTGATCGTTATAAAAAATCGGATCAGGACGCTGTGCCGGTGCTGCCGCGCACCTGGAGCACGGACAGCGGTTCCTTCACCAGGCGGCGATCGCGACCGTCGAGCAGGTCGAGCAGCACCCCTCCCACGGTGCTGCCGTACTTCAGCACGTCGCGCGAGAGCGCGGTCAGCGCGGGGTCGAAGAGTGTCATCAACGTCGAGTCGTCCCAGCTGATGATGGACACGTCCTGAGGCACCCGCAGCCCCAGTTCCATCGCCGCGCGCGTGCCCGTGATCGCCATCAGGTCGCTGCCGAAGATCAGCGCGGTCGGCGCATCGTCGCAGGTGAGCAACGCCTGGGTGAGCTCGGCGGTGCGCTGGCCGGTGTATGACGCCTCGCGCGCGGTCACCCGGACGCCCCGGGCCCGCGCGGCACGCCGCACGCCACGGCGCCGCGCCCGCTCGTGGGCGAACACCATGGGCCCTCCGATGTGGGCGATGTGGCAGTGGCCGAGGTCAGCGAGATGCTGCACCACAGTCTGTGCGTCACCGGCCTGATCCGTCCAGACACAAGGCAATTCGGCCTCGTTGAGCGGCCCACCACACAGCACGGCCGGCAGCCCGAGATCCGAGACCGCCGCGATCCGCGGATCCCTGGTGCGCTCGTCCATCAGGATGGCGCCATCGATACGCCGCTCGCCCCACCACCGCTCGTAGGTCTCGATCTCGTCCTCGGCGCGGTCGCCGATGACGCGCAGCAACAGACTCGAACCGCGCGAGCTGAGCTCGTGCTCGAGTCCGGCGAGGAAGCGGATGAAGAAGGTCTCGACGGCGAGCAGATTGGTCGGCCTCGACAGCACCAGGCCGACGGCGTTGGTCCGCGCCCCGGACAGCGCCCGCGCGCTCGAGCTGGCGTGCCAGCCCAGTTCCTGAGCGAGGGCGAGCACCTTCTCGCGGGTGTCGGCCGCCACGCCGGGCTGACCGTTGAGGGCATACGAGACGGCTGCCTTCGAGATCCCGAGTCGGTCCGCAATGTCGCCCATGGTCACGCGCTTCCGGACCCCGTCTTCAACAGCCATGCCATTACCTTA
>CAYPQR010000056.1:0-11145 GCA_964412865.1 uncultured Intrasporangiaceae bacterium | reverse complement strand
CGACGACGTCGCATTGGCGGCGGCCGGGGATGATCTGCTCGATCGCCGTCTCCATGACGTTCTGGGCGATCTGGCCGGCGCTGCGCAGTTTGGCCTGCTCGCGCTCGGATTTGATCACGCGCACCCAGTTGACCAGTTCGAAGCTGTCGACCAGGTCGGCGTGTTGGAGCCCTGCCCTCAGCGCGAGGTAGGCGCGCGGGCTGAAGAAGTGCGCGTCCATCTCGACGGCGATCTGCGCGTTCGTGGAGTCCTCCAGCACGCCCACCTCGAGGGCGGTGCTGGTGATCCAGTCGAACGGGTGCACGTCGGGCCGGTGCACCAGATAGTCCGGATAGCCGTGAATGAAGTCCTTCGACAGGTATGCCGTATTGGGTGCGCCTCCGGCGTCCTGCTTGCGGAGGAACAGATGCATCTCGCCGCTCGCCGGCACGATCAGGCACTGCGGGGTGTAGAACGACCAGGCGTTGTATCCCGTCAGGTAATACAGGTTGGCCGGGTCGACGACGACCAGAGCGCTCAGCGAACGCTCGGCCATACGCGCCTGCACCGAATGCAGACGCTCGATGTACTCCTGCTCCGGAAACGGCCGGGAGCGGAGTTCTTCTGCTGGTGCTACGGGCACCGCCTCCTCGAGGTTGCTCACAGGGCCATGGTGCATCGAAATCCGATTGTTGACAATCAGACACTTCGATTTCTACGTTGGCGCCATGAGCCGACCGCTGCCTGTGATCGCCGTCCTGCTCGCCGAGGGAGTGTCCCGTCCTGCGCACCTGGAGCCGCTCGACGGTCGTGTGGAGTGGCGCTTCACCGACCGTGAGGGCCTTGGCGAGGCGGTGCGCGGGGCATCCGCCCTGTTGCTGTGGGACTTCTTCTCCAGCGCCGTCGCCGACGTGTGGCAGAGCGCCGACCGGCTGCAGTGGATCCATGTCGCGGCCGCCGGGGTCGACAAATTGTTGTTCGACGACCTGCGCGAGTCCGAGGTGACCGTCACCAACGCGCGCGGGGTCTTCGACCGGCCCATCGCCGAATACGTGCTCGGTGGGATGCTCGCCGACGTCAAACTGCTGCACGAGAGTCACGACCTGCAGCGCGAGCGCACCTGGGTCCACCGCGAGACCAGGACGCTGCGTGGCACCACGGCCATGGTCGTCGGCACCGGTAGCATCGGTCGGGAGATCGCGCGCCTGCTGAGCGGTGTCGGTGTCACCGTGCTCGGCGCCGGACGCACCGCGAGGTCCGGGGACGACGACTTCGCCGACATCGTCGAGAGCGCCGCGCTTGCCCGTCACGTCGGGGCCGTCGACTATCTCGTCAACGCCGCGCCGCTCACGCCGTCGACCCGGGGTCTGATCGGCGCCGAGGTGTTGGAGGCGCTGCCCGACCACGCATACCTGCTCAACATCGGCCGCGGCCCGACGGTCGTCGAGGCAGACCTGGTCGATGCGGTCCGATCCGGCCGGCTGCGGGGCGCATGCCTGGACGTCTTCGAGGAGGAGCCGCTGCCGAAGGATTCGCCGCTGTGGGATCTGCCGGGGGTGACGGTCACCCCGCACATGTCCGGCGACATCGTCGGCTGGAGGGACGAACTGGCCCGGCAGTTCGTCGACATCGCGCGGCAGTGGCTGGACGGCCGCCCGATGCCCAACGTCGTCGACAAGAAACTGGGCTTCGTGCCCCGCTGACCTGCGTCGATGGGGCGGGGCACACACTGCGGTCGCACACATCCGCGCTCGCCCGGCCGATCGATCCGAGGGGCCGGGACCGAGCGGCTCGCGCAGATCCGGTCGGATCCGGATCTTTCCTGCGGGCACGCGGAGCGGTGAGCGCTCCTCGATGAGAGGATCGAGATATGACGCAGCGCCCCTCAGGTTGGTACGACGACCCCGACGAGCCGGACCAGCTGCGCTACTGGGACGGCATCCTGTGGTCCGACCGGACGATGCCGAAGGTCAAGCCCGGCCTGGAGGACTCACACCTGGGGGCTCCGGCGCGGCCGGAGGAGCAGACCGAGCGGATCGAACTGCGCAAACCGCCGGCCGACCCCTACCCCGGCCGTCCGGCGGGGCGTCCGACTCGGCAGGGTCCGGGCCACATGCCCTACGGCCCGCTCCCGGTGCCCCAGACCCCCGACGGCGCGCAACTGTCGGGCTGGTGGCGGCGGGTCGGCGCATACATCATCGACAACCTGCTGGTCATCATCGTGGCCGCGATCATCACCTATCCGTGGCTGTCCGACTGGATGAGCGCGTACCAGGATTGGGTCGACGACGTGGTGACCGCGACCCAGCAGCAGACGCAGGCGCCGGCGATGCCGAGCTCGGTGCTGGCCTTTCCGTGGCAGACCGTGCTGGTGAACTTCGTCCTCTACGCGATCTACGAGATCACGATGATCGCGCGGCGCGGGCAGACGATCGGCAAGATGGCGACCGGCATCCGGGTGCGGCAGGTCGGCACCGACAAGTTGCTGACGCTGCACGACTCGGCCATTCGTTTCGTGATCAAGCAGATCAGCATCATCGGCAGCCTGATCCCGGTCCTCGGTTCGCTGACCGTGATCTTCACGGTCGTCAACTACCTCAGCCCACTCTTCGACCGTATGAAGCAGGCCATCCACGACCGCGGGGCGCACTCGTACGTCGTCCGCAAGCAGTGACGGACAGCACTGTTCGTCATGAGTGAGCTGCCCGCCATGACGTTGACCGTGCTGGGCACCACCGACCTGCACGGCCACGTCCTCAACTGGGACTACGCGGCCGGGGCCGCGTATGCCGACGAGCGGGGCAACCACGTCGGACTGGCCAAGTGCGCGACCATCATCCGGCAGGAGCGTGCGGAGCGGCCGCCCGGCAGCTGCCTGACGCTCGACGCCGGAGACATCCTCCAGGGCACGCCGCTCGCCCATCACTTCGCGCAGACGGATCCCGTGACATGCGGGGCCGAACACCCCATGGCGGCTGCGATGAACGCGATCGGGTTTGATGCGGCCGCGCTCGGGAACCACGAATTCAACTACGGGCTGGGCGTATTGCGCGCGTTCGAGCGGCAACTCGACTTCCCCCTGCTGGGTGCGAATGCGGTCGAATGGTCGGGGAGCCGCCCGGCCTTCACCCCCTGGATGGTGCGCACCGTCACGCCTCCCGGCGCGCCCACCCTGCGGGTGGGGATTCTCGGGCTCGTCACCCCGGGCGTCGCGGTCTGGGACCGTGCCCACGTCCAGGGACGCATCCGCTTCGAGGGCATCGTGGAGCAGGCTCGCGTCATGGTGCCGCACCTGAAGCAGGCGGGGGCGGATGTCGTGGTGGTGGCGTGTCATTCGGGCGCCGACTCCTCGTCGTGCTCCTATGGCGCGCTGCTGCCGCATCCCGAGAATGCGAGCACGCTGCTGGCGCAGCAGGTGCCGGACATCGACGCGATCCTGGTGGGGCACGCGCACGTCGAGATCCCCGAGCGAATTGTCACCCACCATGAGACCGGCAGGCCGGTGCTGCTCAGTGAGCCCCTCTGCTGGGGTATGCGCGTGAGCATCATGGAGCTCGATCTGCGACACGACGGTGCGTCGTGGCAGGTCGTCGGCCACCGGGCACGGCTGCGCCACGCGCGGACGGTGGGGGAGGACGAGCGGGTCGTCGCGGCGGTGAGCGCCGCACACAAGAGCGTCCGATCCGTGCTCGGTGAGGTTGTGGCGTCGTCCGCTCAGGACATGCCGTCCGGATGCGCGCGCTACCGGCCCAGCGACGTCATCGACTTCGTCAACCATGTGCAGGCACAGGTGCTGCGACGGGCGCTGGCCGGCACTGAGCACGCTCGGCTGCCCGTGCTGTCGGTCACCTCGCCATACAGCCGCACCGCGCGGGTGCCACGCGGCCCGGTGACCGTCGCGGACCTCGCGGGTGTCTACATCCACGAGAGCACGCTCATGGGCGTGCTGGTCGACGGCGCCGGCCTGCTGGCATACCTGGAGCACTCGGCGGCGTATTTCCGGCCCGTGCTCGAACCCCGCGTCGTGGATGCCGACGCCCTTACCGGCGCACCCACCCCGGAGTCGCCGCAGGGGGTGCCGGACTTCGGCTATGACGTGCTGGGCGGTCTCGATGCGGCCGTCTCCTACGACATCGACCTGGCCGCCCCGGTGGGCGAGCGCATCGCGCGCATGGCGCTCGGCGGCCGGCCGATCCGGCCGGATGACCGGTTCGCCCTGGCGGTCAACAGCTATCGGCAGGCCGGCGGGTCGCATTATCCGGTCATCGGCGAGGCGCCCGTGATCTACGACGAGGGCGATCAGGTGCGCGGTCTACTCGTCGACTGGGCACGCGAGACGGGTCGTATCGACTCGCGCGACTTCGGTGGATCGAGGTGGCGGCTGACGGTGCGCGGCGAGCCATTGCGCGTGCTGGACGGTGTCAGCCGGCCTGCACCACCGGTTCGCCCACGACCGTGACGCCGGCGCCCTCGAAGTCGGCCAGTGCCTCGCGCGTGCTGACCGCGGCGACGCCGGCGGTCAGGTCGAGCATCACCCGCGTGGTCAGGCCGAGCCGCGCGGCGTCCAGCGCGGTGGCTCGCACGCAGTAGTCGGTCGCGATGCCGACCACGTCCACGGCCGTGATGCCGCGGTCCCGCAGCCAATCGCCCAGTCCCACGGCCTCACCGCCGACATCGGTCGAACCCTCGAAACCGCTGTATGCGGCGGTGAACTCGCCCTTGCGAAACACGGCCTGCGCACGCTCGATCGCGGGGGTGACCGCGTGGTGGAAGTCCGCGCCCGGGGTGCCGACCTTGCAGTGCACGGGCCAGCTGTCGACGAAGTCCGGGTGATCGGACCAGTGTGAGCCGGGGTCGCGGTGCCAGTCGGCCGTGGCGACCACTGCCTCATAGTCACCGGCATGGCCGTCCACATACCGACTGATCCCGGTCGCGACCGAACTGCCTCCGGGGACGCCCATGGAGCCGCCCTCGCAGAAGTCGTTCTGCACATCGACGATGATCAGCGCCTTGTCAGTCATACCCACGACTCTACGCACCTTCCGGCGCGCCGCCACTTTCGATGAGGGCGCAGCGGACCGTCCTCCGGGCGGGCTCGCCTACTCGGCCAGCCAGAGTGGTCACTTTCATCCTGGCAAGGCGTCACGGGTGCCAGGGAAACTCGGCCGGCCAGCGGATTCCACCAACGGCAGCCTGCAGCTCTCGCGCTCGGATGTGGACGAATCTGATCGGCGATCTCCACACGATGATGACGCCGCGCGACGGTGGCGCTGCCTACCGTTGGAGCATGACGAACCGCAGTTGGTGGCGCTCGCCGTGGTCCGCCCTCGTGATCGCGGCGGCCTACCTCCTCCTGTCGCTCGCCGTCGCCTGGCACATCCCGGCCGAGCACGGGGCTCAACCGGCGGATGCCCTGGCGACGATCGCGTGTGTCGTCGCCGCGGTCGGGCTCGCCGTGCGCGACGTCAGCCCGCGGGCGATGCTGGCGCTGGCGACGGTCGGCGTGATCATCTACGCGATGCGCAGTTATCCCGGCGGCCCCGCATACCTGGCGATGCCGCTGGCCATCTTCTTCTACGGCCTGACCCGTCCGCGCAAGGAGTCGTATGCCGCGTCGGCCGTGGCCGTGGCCGTCGCCGTGGGGAGCCTCCTGGTCGTGACGCCCTGGAGTGATGCCGTCGCCCTTCTCGGGCTGGTCGCATGGGGAGGGGTGGCGATCCTGGTGTCCGACGTGCTGCGCGGGCGCAAGGAGCGGCGGGAGACCGCCGAGAGGGAACAGCGTGAGCGGGAGCGTCGTGCGCAGGCCCAGGAACAGCTGTGGCTTGCCCGCGATCTGCATGACAGCGTCGCGCACGCGTTGACGGCGATCCACGTGCAGTCGGCGATCGCCGGCCGTCAGGTGCGCACCGACCCGGATGCCGCGGAGCAGTCGCTCGAGGCGATCCGCCGAACCACCGGTGACGCGCTCGACGAACTCGGCACCATCGTGCGCAGCCTGCGACGACAGGGTGAGGCACCCCTGGCACCGACTTCGTCGCTGGTCGATGTGGGCGGACTCGTCGAGCAGGCAAGGCGTTCGGGGGTCGAGGTCGTCCTCGACGCCGACACGCAGGTGGTGCCGACTCGTGCCGCCGTCGCCGCCGCGGCATACCGGGTGGTGCAAGAGTCGCTCACCAATGTGGTCAGGCACGCTCCCGGGGCACGAGCGGACGTGGCGATCGGACGATCGGCCGACGGCGGCCTGGTGGTGCGGGTCGTCAACGACGCCCCGCACCCGCCGGTCCGTCGGCGGCGGGGGACGGGCCTGGGGCTCGTCGGCATGCGGGAGAGAGTCGAGGGGTCGGGCGGCACGCTGGATCACGGCGCCACACCCGACGGTGGCTATCGGGTCGAGGCTCGTTGGGAGGACATGTGATTCGCGTGCTCGTGGCGGACGACCAGGCGCTCGTGCGGAGCGGATTCGCGGCCCTGCTGCGCATGGATCCGCAGATCGAGGTCGTTGCGGAGGCATCGAACGGTGCCGAGGCCGTCACCCTGGTGCGGCAGCATCGGCCGGACGTCGTGCTGATGGACATCAGGATGCCCGAGACCGACGGGTTGTCCGCGACTCGCGAGATCCTCGGCGACGAGACGCTGAGCGGCGTGAAGGTCGTCGTGCTGACCACGTTCGACCTCGACGAATACGTGCGTGAGGCGCTGCGCATCGGCGCGAGCGGTTTCCTGGTCAAACACACCGACCCCGACGAGCTGGTGCGGGCCGTCAAGGTCGTTGCTGCGGGAGACGCCATGCTCTCACCCGGTGTCACGCGGCGGCTGATCGAGACGCTGTCGGCCGGCCCGGCTGCGGCACAACCCGATCCGTCGATCACCGGGCTGCTGACCACCCGCGAGCGGGAGGTCGTCGAGCTGGTCGCGCAGGGGCTGTCCAACGACGACATCGCGCGGCGATGGTTCGTCAGCACCGCGACGGTGCGGACCCACGTCAGCAGAGCCATGACCAAGCTGTATGCCCGCGACCGCGCGCACCTGGTCGTCCTCGCCTACCGTCACGGCCTCACCGGCCCGGACACCGGCGAGCCATGACGCGCCTGCACATCTGACGTAGGCACAACTCATCACGGGACGGACGACGTCGAGGCGCGTGTCGTTCACGCTGGAGCACATGAACAACGAAAGCTTCGCTGTCGAGGTGCACGGACTGACCAAGCGCTATGGCAGGCGCACGGTCGTCGACGACGTCGACCTCACGATTCCGCAGGGTGGGGTCACCGGGCTGGTCGGCCCGAACGGGGCAGGCAAGACGACGATCATGTCGATGCTGCTCGGCCTCGTGCGGCCGAATGCCGGTCACGGCACGGTGCTCGGGCAACCCATGGGAGTGCCCACGGCATACCTCCACCGCGTCGGCGCGCTGATCGAAGGGCCGGCGTTCCACCCGAACATGACCGGGAGCGAGGCGCTTCGGCACCTCGCCACGCTGGGAGGCCATGACCGTTCGAGGATCCCTGGCGTGTTGGCGCTCGTCGGGCTGACCGGGCGTGAGGGCGACACCTACCGCTCATACTCACTCGGCATGAAACAGCGTCTCGGCATCGCCGCTTCACTGCTCGGCGACCCCGAACTGGTCATCCTCGACGAGCCGACGAACGGCGTGGACCCGGCGGGGATGCGTGACATCCGTGCCATGGTGCGACACATCGCCGACGAGGGCAGAAGCGTGCTCGTGTCGTCACACCTGCTGTCCGAGCTCGAAGCCGTGTGCGACCACCTCGTGGTCATCGACCGGGGCGGGCTGCAATACGCCGGTGCACTCGGCGGGCTGCCGTCCGCGGGCGCCGCGACGATCTCGATGCGCACCCGACACGAGGCCGACCTGCACCCGTTCGTCGAGTTGCTGCGTGCCGGCGGGCTGACGCCCGAGTCGGCCGACGGCGTCGTCCGAGTGCCCATCGACGGGCTGCCCGGCCGCGAACTGGCCGCGGACATCAACGAACGCGCCCACGCGCACGGGATCACGTTGTCCGAACTGCACGAAGACCACGACACACTCGAGGACCGCGTGCTGGCCCTCGTCGCGGAAGGAGACCGGTCATGACTCGGGCACTGGCCGCCGAATGGACACGCCTCGCGAGGGCGCGCACGCTGCGCTGGGTGCTGCCGCTCACCGTCGCATACGCCGCCGTGATCACCTATGTGATGATGGCGACCGCCCCCGCGCTGCCGGACGGCAACGCCATCAGCAAGGTGACTCTCGCCGCGGACGGTGGCGGGATCCTGTCGGTCGTCGCCGGGGCCGCGTTCACGTCGGTGCTGCTGCTGGCGGTGTTCGTCGGACTCAGCGCCGGGACGATCTCGCGGGGCACATGGCGTGCCGCGCTGTTGCATCAGCCGCGCCGATGGTCGCTGGCGGCAGGCACGTTCGCGGCGCAGGTGCTGTTCATCGCGATGCTCGCGGCGGTGGTGCTGGCGGTCGGACTGGTCAGCGCCTACCTCATCGCACCGAGCTTCGACGTGTCGACCGACGCCTGGATGTCGTCGCAGTCCTGGCGATTGATGGGGGAGGACTATCTGCGGATCGTGGCGTTCGCGGCCGGCTGGGGTCTGCTCGGCACGATGATCGGCATCCTCACCCGCTCCGTGGCGGTCGGGCTCGGTCTGGGCATCCTGTGGGCCGGCCCGGTCGAGCACCTGCTCGGCGACCAGCTGTCCTTCGTGCGGCACTGGTCACCGGGGCTTGTCCTGCAGGACATGCTCGTGCCCGACTCGGCGGTGGTGTCCGAGCCGCGCGCCGGGATCACGCTCGCCTGCTACGCCGTCGCGGTCATCGTGCTCGTGGCGGTCATCCTGCGCCGTCGGGACGTGACGAGCTGAGATCCCTTCCGCCCGGCCACTGCCCGCCGAATCATGCGGCCGCGTGTGATTCGGCGGACGGCGGCCGGCTCACGCGGTCGTTCGGGTGCCCTCGTAGACAGTGGGGATGACCGGCTCGCCGCGCGAGAGCTGGAGTGCCTGCACCGGGAGCTGGGCCCGCGAGGCAGCGTGCCGCTCACGCGCGTCGCGCAGGCCGTCCTCGGCCACCACCTCGCCCGATCTCACCAGCGGCACGAGCAGTTCGCGCGCATGGCGGGCGGCTTCGTCGGGGCGCCGGCCGACCCCGATCACCTCGGCGTCGGCCGTGCCCGACTCGTCGAATCGGCGGTAGGCATATTTGCGCCCGCCCACGGACTTCTTGTCCTGGCTCTTCTTGGCCACGGCGACCATGTCGCCGTCCTCGGTCTCGCGGGCGACCAGCTTGTAGACCATGCCCGCGGTCGGCGCGCCCGACCCCGTCACCAGGCTGGTCCCGACGCCGTAGGCGTCGACCGGGCCGGCCTGCAGCGCGGCGATGGCATATTCGTCGAGGTCGGAGGTGACGACGATCCTGGTGTTCGTCGCGCCCAGTGCATCCAGCTGGTGCCGCACGTCACGGGCCTGCTGCAGCAGGTCGCCGGAGTCGAGACGGACCGCACCGAGGTGGGTGCCCGCGACCTCGATGGCCGTGCGCACGGCGTTCGGCACGTCATACGTGTCGACGAGCAGGGTGGTGCCGGTGCCGAGGCAGTCGACCTGGGCCTGAAAGGCCTCCCGCTCGTTGTCGTGCAGCAGCGTGAACGCGTGTGCCGCGGTGCCGGCGGTCGGCACACCGAAGCTGCGGCCGGCCTCCAGATTGGAGGTCGTGTCGAACCCCGCGATGTATGCAGCGCGCGCGGCCGCGACCGCGGCGCGCTCGTGCGTGCGACGCGAACCCATCTCGATGCACGGGCGGCCGTCGGCCGCGACGACCATGCGCGACGCCGCCGCGGCAATCGCGCTGTCGTGATTGAGGATGGACAACGCGAGGGTCTCCAGCACGACGCCCTCGGCGAACGGCGCCTCGACCACCAGCAGCGGTGAGCCCGGGAAATAGGTCTCGCCCTCGGCATACCCCCAGATGTCGCCGGTGAAGCGGTAGTCGGCCAGCCACTTCAGTGTCGCACCGTCGACGACGCCGGCGTGCTCGAGCGCGGCGAGTTCCTCATCGGCGAACCTGAAGCGGCGGAGGGCATCGAGGAAGCGGCCCGTGCCCGCGACCACACCATAGCGTCGGCCCGACGGCAGCCGCCGCGCGAACACCTCGAAGATGCTGCGGCGGTGGGCCGCACCGCTGCACAGCGCGGCCTGGAGCATCGTCAGTTCGTAATGATCGGTCAGCAGCGCGGTCGAGCTGTCGTCGACCCCGTGGACCCCGGTGTCAATACTCACTCCGTCACCTTATGGTGGAACCGTGTCTGTGGCGCCACCGGATCATGCAGTCGACGAGGAGGTCGAGGCGCGTCAGGCTGCGTCGGAGGACCTCGACCGCGTGTGGGTGACGATCGTCTGGAACGACCCGGTCAACCTGATGTCCTACGTCTCCTGGGTCTTTCAGAGCTATTTCGGCTATTCCAAGGACAAGGCCGAGCGTCTCATGATGACCGTGCACACGGAGGGGCGCGCGGTGGTCTCGCGGGGATCGCGCGAGCGCATGGAGACCGACACCGAGGCGATGCACGGCTACAGCCTCTGGGCCACGTTCGCGAAGGACGAGTGAGTGGCTACGGCATTTCGCCGCAAGGGCGAACGAATCGTCGGGCGGCTGAGCGCCGACGAGCGCGGTCTCGTCGAGGAGTTGCTGGCGCGCACGCGGGATCTGCTCGCGCCCCCGGAGGAGCAGCCGACCGGCGACGTCTTCACCGACCTGATGGCGAGCCTCGGCGAGGAGCCGGACCCCGATGAGTTGGCAACACGCGATTCCGCCCTGAAGCGCCTGCTGCCCGACGCCAATCGTGACGACCCGCAGATCGCCGCGGAGTTCCGGCGCCTGACCGAGACGGGCCTGCGGCGCACCAAGGCGGACCGGCTGCGCGATGCCGTCGATGCGCTCGAGGCGGGCTCGACCGAGCGCGGATCGAAGATCACGCTCGACCTGCAGCAGGCGCAGCAGCTGATGGTGGCCCTCACCGATGTGCGTCTGGTGCTCGGCGATCGGGTCGGTCTGCAGAGCGAGGACGACGGCGAGCGGCTGCAGGCGCGGCTCGAGGAGGCCCACGACCTGTCCGACCCCGTCGTGGTGCTCGTCGCCTACTACGACTTCCTCAGCTGGCTGCA
>CAYPQR010000055.1:3488-11156 GCA_964412865.1 uncultured Intrasporangiaceae bacterium | reverse complement strand
GCTATGCGTCGACGGTGACTGCTCTTTGCAGCGCCTGGAAGGTGTCCGCGACCAGCCGGTAGTAGGCCCATCGGCCGCGCTGCTCCCGGGTCACCAGACCCGCCTCGACGAGCAGTTTCATGTGATGCGACACCGTCGGCTGGCTGAGGCCGACCGGATCGGTCAGATCGCAGATGCAGGCCTCGGCACCGTCGGCAGCCGCGATCAACGAGACCAGCCGGACGCGGGTCGGGTCGCCGAGCGCCTTGAATACCTGCGCCAGCCGCTCCGCCGAGTCGTCGTCGAGCACGCCACCGGTGATGGGTGAACAGCATGCCTCGATGCCCACAGGGGCGATCGACAGCGGAGTACGTGCGCTCATGCCACCACCATACGCCATTATATTGACGAACGTCGATGCATGAGGCACGATCATATCGACGTCTATCAATAGGTGGTGTGGTTATGACCGACAACAACGAGATCCGAGAGCAGGTCCGCGCCCGGTATGCCGAGGCCGCGACGGCCGTGACCCGCGGAGGCCGGGAGCCCTTGGCCCTCGTCGATGCGGACCAATCATGTTGTGCCCCAGCAGAAAACGCTTCGTGCTGCGGTGGTGCGGGTGAGGTGGACGATGCCTTCGGCTCCTCTCTCTACTCCGCGAACGAGCAGGGCGAGCTCCCGGCCGAGGCAGTCGCGGCGTCGCTGGGCTGCGGCAACCCGATGATGGTTGCCGAATTGCACGCGGGCGAGACGGTGCTCGACCTCGGGTCCGGCGGCGGCATCGACGTGCTGCTGTCCGCGCGGCGGGTCGGGCCGACCGGCTTCGCCTACGGAGTGGACATGACGGACGAGATGCTCGAACTCGCCAATGCCAACAAGGAGAAGGCCGGCGCCACGAACGTCGAGTTCCTGAAGGGCACGATCGAGGACGTGCCGCTGCCGGACGAGACGGTCGACGTCGTCATCTCCAACTGCGTCATCAACCTCTCGGCCGACAAGCCGGCCGTGCTCGCCGAGATGTTCCGCGTCCTCGCGCCCGGGGGCCGCATCGGCATCTCCGACGTCGTCGCCGAGGACCATCTCACCCCGGCCGATCGGGCCGAGCGCGGTTCCTACGTGGGCTGCATCGCAGGGGCGCTGTCCCGCACGGAATACCTGGACGGTCTGGCTGCGGCCGGGTTCGTCGACGCCGAGGTCACGTTCACTCACGAAGCCGCGCCCGAGATGCACTCCGCACTGATCCGGGCCGTCAAGCCGGCGAGCGATCCCTCCGCGCCGAGCTGACGGTCGGACCCGTCAGCTCGGCGGGACGTAGCGGCCGTCGATCGCCGTCCACCCGCCATCGACGAACAGTTGACTGCCCGTCACGAAGGACGATGCGTCACCGGCCAGATAGACGACCGCGCCGGCCAATTCGTCG
Organism: uncultured Intrasporangiaceae bacterium; assembly: GCA_964412865.1. Classification (GTDB taxonomy): domain Bacteria; phylum Actinomycetota; class Actinomycetes; order Actinomycetales; family Dermatophilaceae; genus Leekyejoonella. The sequence goes on along the minus strand of CAYPQR010000055.1, from coordinate 9,754 downwards.
GCGTGCGACCAGCGGCCGAGCGCCGACTTCGAGGCGTATGCCTGCTCCCACTCGGGCACAGCCCGGATCTGCGCCGTGAGCGGCGTGTCGACGACGCCCGGCGCGATCGTGTTGACCCGCACGCCACGCGGCCCGAGCTCGGCCGCAGTTGCCCTCAGCAGTTGCACCAGTCCGGCCTTCGTGGCGGCATAGACCCCCTGCCCCGGCTCCACGGCGACGGCCCGGATCGAGCTGAAGCCGATGATGCTGCCTCGGCCCCGCTCGGCCATACCCGCTCCGAAGGCGCGGACCAGGTCGAACGAAGCACGCAGGTTGAGCGACACCACCCGGTCGAATTCCTCTCCCGTGTAATCGAGCACCGGCTTGCGCACGTTGGTCGCGGCGGTGAAGACGAGCACGTCGACAGCACCCAGATCGGCGGCGGCCGCCTGGACTGCTTCCCCGTCGAGCACGTCCAGTCCGTAGGCCGTGAGGCCGCTGCCGAGCGACGCCGTCTCCGTCGCGGCCTCCAGATCGCGGTCGGCACAAACGACCTCGGCTCCGTGCGACGCGAGCGCGAGCGCGCTCTCCCGGCCTATGCCGCTGCCGGCGCCGACCACGACCGCACGCCGGCCGTCCAGCCGGAACAGGGTCGAGTAGTCGGGCCGGACGCTTGTCGCGGTTGAGGTATCGGTCGAACTTCCCTCAGGAGCTTCAGTCCTCGCCATCAGTGTGTGTCCTCCATCGTGTGCCCTGCATTCCGGCCGATCCGTCGTCATCCGCGAGGGGCTGTCGACGGCCGGATGACCGCCATACGGGTCACCGTCAGCTCCTCTATGGCGAACCGCGGCCCCTCCCGCCCGATCCCCGAATCCTTCACCCCGCCATACGGCATGACGTCCGAACGGAATCCGGGCACCTCGTTGACCACCACACCACCGGCTTCGATGCGATCGACGGCGTCGAATGCCGAGTCGAGCGAGGCGGTGAACACGCTGACGTGCAGCCCATATCGCGACGCGTTGACCACGTCGATCGCCTCGTCCAGGTCCGCCACCGATCGCACGGCCACGACGGGGCCGAACACCTCCTCGTCCCAGACCTTCTGACCGTCTGACACGTCGGTCAGGACGATCGGACTCACGATCCGGCCGGACCCGGGGTCGCCGTGCACCGTGCAGGCCCCGGCATCGAGCGCTTCGGCGACCCATTCGCGCACCCGAGCGGTCGAGCCGCTGTCGATCAGGGCCGAGACTCGCGTCTCCTCCTTGCGCGGATCGCCGGTCACGACCTGGTGCATGCGCTCCGACAGCAACCGCAGGAACCTGTCACGCACAGACTCGACGACGATCACGCGCTGCACGCTGATGCATGCCTGCCCCGACGCGTAATATCCGCCTCTCACAGCGGCATCCGCCGCAGCCTCGAGATCGGCGTCGGCCGCCACGACGAGGGCCGCGTTCGACCCCAGCTCCAGCAGCACCTTCGTGGGGGCCGCGTCCCGGGCGATCCGGTGCCCGACGGCCGCCGACCCGGTGAAGGACACCGCGCCGATGCGCCGGTCGGTCGTGAGCCGCACACCCACCTCGACACCTCCGGTCACCAGCTGCACCGCGGCGACCGGGCCGCCCGCGGCCTCCAGCGCCTCACGCACCAGATGCACCAGCCACAGCGTGGCCAACGGAGTCTGCGGCGCCGGCTTGGCGACGACGGGACATCCGGCGGCGAGTGCCGGCGCGATCTTGTGCGCCGCGAGCAACAGCGGATAGTTGAACCCCGCGATCCCGACGACGACACCGACCGGCCGCCGCGTCCAGAAGCCCAGCAGCCCCTCCCCGCTGGGCAGCAGGTCGAGCGGCACCGTCTCGCCGTGCAGCCGGGCGACCTCCTCGGCCGCCACCTGCAGCGTCAGCAGCGTACGGGCCACCTCGACCCGGCAGTCGACCAGCGGCTTGCACGTCTCGAGGACCAGCAGTCGCTCGAAGTCCTCGCGGCGCGCCTCCACCGCGGCGTGCGCTCCGAGAAGTGCCGCCCTCCGCACGTGCGAGGGCAGCCGGGCCATCCGGGCGCGCACGGCGAGCGCGGCGTCGAGCGCTCGTTCGGCGTGCTCCGGTGCACCGACGGGTGCGGTCGCGACCATCGAGCCGTCATACGGGAAGTGCACGGTTTCGGATGCCGTGTCCGTGTGCCACGAGTCACCGATGGGCAGGCCCTTCGGGTATTCGGGTGTGAACAGTGCGGTGTCGGTCTCGGTCGGCATGTCATCTCTCTTCGTCATGGTCATCTCACGTCCGCTGTGTCGCCGTGAGGCGGTGCCGAGTCGATCAGCGACAGCTCCGCCGCGGCCAGATCACGGGTCGTCGCGCCGGCAAGTGCCTTCTGCAGGCTCGGAATCGCGGCGACGAGTCGTCTGGTGTAGGGGTGCTGTGGGTCGTCGTAGATCTGGCTGGTCGGTCCGGACTCGACGATCCGACCCTCGTTCATCACGATGACGCGGTCACACAGGTGGCGCACGACCGACAGGTCGTGTGAGACGAAGACCAGTGTCAAATCGAGACTTTCGACGAGGTCGACAAGGAGGTTGAGCACCTGTGCGCGCACGGACACGTCGAGCGCGCTGACCGGCTCGTCGGCCAACAGGATCTGCGGTCCGGGAGCGAGCGCTCGGGCGATCGAGATGCGCTGGCGTTGCCCGCCCGAGAACTGATGCGGATACCGCCGCGCGGTGTCGGCGGGCAGCCCGACAGCGGCCAGCAACTCCTCCACCCGCCCGCGTTGCCGGCGGTGGCCCTGTGCCACCAGCGGTTCGGCGATGATGTCCTCCACCCGCATGCGCGGGTCGAGTGAGCTCATCGGGTCCTGCAGCACCAGTTGCAGACGCTCGCGCAAGGGGCCGAGCTGCCTGTCCGTGCGCCCCGCGACCTGGAAGCCCTCGACCTCTACGCTGCCCGAGGTGGGCTGGTCGACTCCCGCCAGGATGCGCAGCAACGTGGACTTGCCACATCCGGACTCACCGACGATGCCGAAGCGCTCACCCTGCCCGACCTCGAAGCCGACCCCGCGCAGCGCGTGGACCACCGGCGACGGCCTGGTCAGCGACCGACGCGGTCTGCGGTAGTCACGCACCAGCTCCTGCACCCGGATCGCCGGGACGGATTCGGGCGCCCCCTCCTTGACGAGGTCAGACACCGGCGCTCACGCCCTTCTCGGGATCGGCCGCATTCGCGGGATGATGGCAGGCGAATCCGTCGTCGCGGGTGATCGCCGTCCACTCCGGTGTCTGATGGCACCGTTGCGTCGCGTGGTCGCACCGGTTGCGGAAGACGCAGCCGTCCGGGAACCTTCCCCCGGGCGGCACGGATCCGGCGATCGTCGAAAGCCTCCCCCGGTCGTCCGTGGCGAGCAGATCGGATGCCAGGAGCAGCCCCTCGGTGTAGCGGTGCCGTGGCCGCGTGAACACCTGGTGCACCGGGCCGGCCTCGACGAGCCGGCCGCCATACATGACGAGCACGCGTTCACATGCCGTGGCGACGACGGCGAGGTCGTGGGTGATCAGCAGCAGTGCGGCATCCCGCTGCTGCACGCCGCGCACGATGAGGTCGAGCACGAGAGCCTGCACGGTGACGTCCAGCGCGGTCGTCGGCTCATCGCAGATCAGCACCGACGGGTCGTTGGCGAGTGCGAGCGCCAGCACGACGCGCTGCCGTTGACCGCCCGACAGCTGGTGCGGGTATGCCCGCGCCGCGTCGGCGGGATCGGGCAGGCGCACCTGGTCGAGCAGCTCGATGGCTGCGGCGCGGGCGCTGCGTCGGTCGGGCCTCGTGCGGTGGATCGTCATCACCTCCGCGACCTGGTCGCCGACCCGCATCGTCGGGTTGAGCGCCGTCATCGGCTCCTGGAAGACCATCCCCATCCGGCGGCCTCGCACCACGGACAGCGAACGTTCTCCGGCACCGATGAGATCGTGCTCGACACCGGTCAGCTTGGCAGAGCCGGTGGCGCGCAGGCCCTCCGGCAGCAGACCCATGATGCCGAGGGCGGTCAGGGACTTGCCCGAACCGGACTCGCCGATCAGGCCGACGCGCTCCCCCCGGCGGATGGCGAAGCCGACCTCGCGCACCAGGTGACGGCTCCCGACCTCGACGGCAAGGTCGTGCACATCGAGCACGGTGTCGTCGCTCGAAGGCGTCGCAGCCCGCATGGCAGTCATCGGCGGTCCTCCAGCTTCGGGTCGAAGTAGTCACGCAGCCCGTCGCCGAGCAGGTTGAAACCAAGCACTGCGACGGCGATCGCGATACCCGGGAAGACGGCCAGCCGCGGTGCCACGAACAGCAGTGCCTGGCTCTCGTGCAGCATGCGGCCCCACGATGGCGTCGGCGGTGGGGTGCCGAGACCGAGGTATGACAGCGCGGCCTCGGCGAGGATGGCGATCGCGAAGGCGACGGAAGCCTGCACGATGATCAGGTTGACCACGTTGGGCAGCACGTGCCTGCGGCTGATCTGTGTCGTGCGGTGGCCGGCAACCCTTGCGGCCAGCACGTATTCGGTGCCCATCACCTGCAGCGCACCCGAGCGGATGAGGCGCGCGAAGCTGGGAATGGTGGCGACTCCGATGGCGATCATGGCGATGAGGGTGCTCTGCCCGAAGACCGCAGTGAGCATGATCGCCAGCAAGAGCGCGGGGAAGGCCAGCAAGATGTCGTTGCCGCGCATCAGCAGGTCGCCGGCCCATCGGGGCAGCACCGCCGACAACATGCCCAGCGGCACCCCGATCAGCGCCGCGACACCGACCGAGACGATGCCGACGAACAGCGTCGTGCGCGACCCGACGAGCACCTGGCTGAACACGTCGCGGCCATAGTTGTCGGTGCCGAACCAGTAGGTGCCGTTCGGCTTTTCCAGCTTGTGGGCGGCATCGACCAGTGTCGGGTCGTGCGGTGTCCACACATAGGACAACAACGCCATGCCGACGACGAGCAACACCAGCACGGCGCCCACGATGAGGCTTGGCCCGACGGCACGGCGTGCGTCGGAGATCACCTCGGCCTCCTGCACGGCAGGGTCATGGCCCTCGTCGAGGCTCATCGGCCCGCCTCCCTCATCCGTGGGTCGATCACCATGTAGAGCACGTCGACCAGGAAGTTGACGACCAGGACGGCGAAGACCAGCAGCATCACGACATCCGCGACGACGATCAGATCCCGGTTGGCGACCGAATCGAGCAGCAGGCTGCCGAGTCCGGGGATGACGAAGACCCGTTCGACCACGATCGCGCCGATCAGCAGCGTGACCAGTTGCAGCGCCAGCACGGTGACCACCGGCACCGCCGCGTTGCGCAAGCCATGCCTCCGCAGCGCCTGCATCGGCCGCAGACCCTTCGCCCGCGCCGTCCGCAGGTAGTCCTCTCGCAGCACCTCGAGCACCGAGCTGCGCACATACCGCGTGAGCATCGCACCCTGCACGAGGCCCAGCGAAAGTGCCGGAAGGATCAGCTGTTTGACGAACATGACGGGGTCCTGCGCGGGCGGTGTCCAGCCGTTGGCAGGGAGCCACCCGAGCTTCACGGCGAACACGGTGATGAGCAGGATGCCGGCGAGGAACGCGGGGATCGCCATACCCACCTGCGACAGTCCGGTCAGGATCAGGCCCGACAGCCGCTGATGGCGCACCGCCATGATCGTCCCCAGCGGCAGCGCGATGATGATCGCGATGACCATGGCCGTCACGACGAGCCACAGCGTCACCTGCAGGCGGTCGGAGATCTGCGGCCCGATCGCCGCATGCGAGATGTATGAATCGCCGAGGTCGAAGTGGAGCAGTCCGCTCACCCAGTCGACGTATTGCTGGGTGAGCGGCCGGTCCAGCCCGAACCGATGACGCATCTGGGCGACCGCCTCGGGTGAGGCGTTGACGCCGAGGGCGACCTGCGCGGGATCGCCGGGAAGCACCGACATGAAACCGAAGACCAGCACCGAGCTGACCGCGAGGCTGATCAACAGCACGCCCATGCGGGTCAGGAGTCGAAGTGTCATGGCTGTCTCGATGCCGCGCTCGTCGACGCTCAGGACTCGGCGATGGTGGACAAATCGAACGATTCGGTGATGCTGTTCTCCGGCACACCGGTGATCCCCTTGTCGACGACCATGAGGTTGGGCATCAGGAACAAGAAGTCGGATGCCGCGTCCTGCGAGATGGTCTTGGCCGCCTTCTTCATGTAGGTGACCTGATCCTCTCGCGTCCCCTCATCGGCCTTCTTCAGATCGTTCTGCACCGCCTTGCTGTCGTAG
>CAYPQR010000055.1:0-3388 GCA_964412865.1 uncultured Intrasporangiaceae bacterium | reverse complement strand
TCGCGTCCCCTCATCGGCCTTCTTCAGATCGTTCTGCACCGCCTTGCTGTCGTAGCGGATGTAGTACTTCTTGCTCCCGAAGACCGATCCGAGGTCACGCGGTTCGACGTGCGCGATGATCGACATGTCATAGTTGGCGTTGTTGAAGACGGTCTTCAGCCACACCGCCGGGAAGCTCAGCTGATCCATTTTGATGTTGAGGCCGATCTGCTCCAGCTGGCTCTTGACGACCGTGCCGCACGACGTGGCGTAGGGCAGCGTCGGCACCCGCAGCCGCAGTGTCGCGTGCTCTGCCCCTGCGGCCTCGAGCAGCGACTTGGCCTTCGCCACGTCATGTGGATACATGCCGGTCAGGTCCTCGTACCACGGGTCGGTCGGCGGCACCATGCTCCCGATCAGCTTGCCGTATCCCGCGAAACAGGTCTTCACCAGAGCCTTGTGGTCGATGCCGTAGCGTATGGCCTGACGAACCCGCTTGTCGGTGAGGGGCTTCCGGCTGTTGTTGAACGACAGCACCACCTCGCCGTTGCTCGTGCCGTCGATGATCTTGTATTTGTCGTTGCTCTTGAACTGCGCCAGCGACTCCGGGGCGTCGACACGGGCGATGATGTTGATGGTGCCGCTGAGCAGGGCGTTGTTGAGCGCCGTGCCGTCCTTGAAGTACTTCAGCACGACCGTCTTGAAATAGGGCTTGTCGCCCCAATACCCGGGGTTGCGCTGCAGCGTGATCGAGTCGCCGCGGTTCCAGTCCTTGAACTCGTAGGGCCCCGTGCCGACCGGTTCGGTGGCGATCGTCTTGGCGGCGGACGGGGTCATCATGGCGCCGATGCGGGTCGTCATCCGATAGAGCCAGTTGTTGCTCGGATGGGCGAGCGTGACCTTCAGGGTCGTCGGATCCACCGCCTCCGCCTCGGTGACGACGTCCATCGCAGACTTCAGCGAGATCGTCCAGTCCTTCTTGACCCGATTGATCGAATACACGGCGTCCTCGGCGGTGAACGTCTTGCCGTTGGTGAACTTCGCGTCGTCGACCAGGTGGAAGGTGTAGGTCTTGCGGTCCTTCGAGACGTCCCAGGACTTCGCCAGGGCGGGCACGATCTTGCCGCTCTGGTCGAGCTTCACCAGGGTCTCGTAGACGTTGTAGAGCAGAGCCTGCGGAATGGCGGCTCCGTCCGTCGTGGTGAAGTCCATGCTCTCCGGCTCGGCACCGAGGCCGACCTTGAGGGTCTGCGTCGACACACCGGCCTTCTCACCGGGCGATGCGGCGGTGTTACCCGAATCCCCACCGTCACCGCTGGTGCTCGAGCCGGCCGAACAGGCCGAGGTGAGTAGTGCCACAGAGGCGACGATCGCTCCCGCGGTCCTGAGGTGTCGTGGCTTCATGATGTCTCCGTCTGATCGATGGTGTGCCGCAGCACGGCGGCGCCGAACTCGCCGGTTGTCGCTGTCCCCCCGATATCTGGCGTATGCATGCTCGCATCGGCGAGCGTCACGGCCATCGCAGACCGCACGCTGTGCGCCGCTCGCGCATGGCCGAGATCCTCGAGCATCATCGCGCCCGACAGCAGGCACGCGCTCGGGTTGGCCACGCCCTGACCGGCGATGTCCGGAGCCGAACCATGCACGGGCTCATAGATTCCCGGCGCATCACCGCCAGGGAGAATGTTGGCACTCGGCGCCATTCCCATACCTCCCGCGAGCACCGCCGCGAGGTCGGAGAGGATGTCTCCGAAGAGGTTGCCGGCGAGCACGACGTCGAGTGACCGCGGGCGCTGGATGATCCGGGCCGCCATGGCGTCGACCAGCACGGTCTCCAGCTCGACCCGCGGGAACGACCTCGCCACGTCACGCACGACCCGGTCCCACAGCGGATATCCGTGGCGCATCGCGTTGGACTTGGTCACCAGGGCGAGGCGGCCGTCGCGCGCCTGCGCCAATTCGCAGGCATACCGCGCGACGCGCTCGATGACTCGGCGCGAATGAAAGGCGACCTCCAGCCCGACATCCTCCCCGGTGCCGCCGTGCACCAGCCCGCCCGCGCCGGTGTATTCACCCTCGGTGTTCTCCCGAACGATGACCAGGTCGACGCCGTCGGTGCCCCGCACCTGCGTCGGCACACCGGGGAACGCCCGCACCGGTCGCACGTTGACGGCGAGGTCGAGTTGCTGCCGCAGGCCGATGATCAGACCCCAGACCAGTTCGTCGTCCGGGACGTCAGGTCGCCCGACGGCCCCGAAGAGCACGGCGTCGTGCTTCCGGGCGATCTGCGCCGCGTCCACTGGCATCGCGGCACCCGTGCGCACGAACCGATCAGCACCCCAGTCGAGTTCAGTGACTTGGAGAGGCGTCGACGAGGTTTCGAGCGCGGCCCGCAGCACGGGCACCGTGACGTTGATGACCTCCGGGCCGACGCCATCACCGGGGATGACGGCCAGGCGCACAGGGGTCGAATCCATGGGGTTTCTCCGTATGAGGTGAACTGGTCTGACCAGTGACCTGAGCAGGTTATGTGGGGTACCCTGTCGCCTCAGCGAGATGCTTGTCAAGGGCTTTGCCCGAATTGCCGGCATCCGCCTGACATGGAAGGAGCCTTCGTGGACACCACCACCGTCCAGCTCGCCACGATGTCTGCCACCGAGATGGTGCGGGCATTCGCCGACCGCACCATCTCCCCGGTCGACGTGCACGACGCGGTCCAAGAACTCATCGAGCGGCGCGAGCCGGTGCTGAACGCCTTCTGGAAGCGCGACCCCGAGCAGTCGCGCGCACAGGCCCGAGCCAGCGCCGACCGCTGGGCGACCGGCACCCCGCTGGGCGCGATCGACGGCGTCCCGGTGACGCTGAAGGAGAACATCGCCCGCGCCGGCGTGCCGATGCCCGCGGGCAACGCGGGCGTCGACCCGCACGTGCCCGACGAGGACGCGCCGATCACCTCACGAGTGCTCTCGGCCGGCGGCATCGTGCTCGGCTCGACCGTGATGCCCGACTGGGGCATGCTCTCGTCCGGAGTGTCCAGTCTGCACGGCATCTCACGCAGTCCGTGGGACGAGCGCCTGACGACCGGCGGCTCCAGTGCCGGCGCCGGTGCCGCCGCGGCGGCCGGATTCGGCCCGCTGCACGTCGGCAGCGACATCGGGGGATCCATCCGTCTGCCCGGCACCTGGCTCGGCCTGACCACGCTCAAACCGAGCGCGGGCCGTGTGCCGCTCGACGCGCCATACCTCGGGCGTTGCGCCGGGCCGTTGTGCCGCAGTGCGGACGACATGGCGCTGCTGATGTCCGTGGTGTCCGGGTTCGACGCACGCGACTGGACCGCTCTGCCGCCGGCCGAGATCGACTGGGATGACCTCGATTTCGATGTGCGAGGCATGCGCGTCGGACTGCACCT
>CAYPQR010000054.1:5548-11208 GCA_964412865.1 uncultured Intrasporangiaceae bacterium | reverse complement strand
TGCTCTCCGGAGACGTGCGCGACGGCCAGGAGGTGACGGTGGACGTCGGCAGCGATGCCGACGGCCTCACCCTCCGCTGACCCACCGCCGAGTGGCCTACATACCTGCCGAGCGGCCTACTTATTCGCGCGAATAGGTAGGCCGCTCAAAGGTTTTGTAGGCCACTCGGCGGCCTGTGGATAACGTGGGAGGTGCGTTCGTGGGCCGTGCCAGGCTGAGGTATGCCGTCCGAGCAGCCCATCAACCCCGCACCACCGACCGGCGCCGTGCTGCCCGGATCCGCGCTGCGGGCGCTTCAGTCCGGACCCACCGACCGCTCGACTGAGTGGCTGCGGCTGCGTCGCGACCGCTACATCCCGGCGGAGGTGTGGCGCAGCCTCTCGGATGCGCAGCAGCTGCGGCTCAAGGTGCAGCTCGTCGCCGACGCGGCCGAGGCTCCTATCGTGATCTCCGACAACTCCGCCGCGACGGTTTGGGAGATTCCGGTCATCGGTCGGCTACCGGGCAAGGTGGAATGCGTCGTGGACGACGGACGCCGCGGCCGGTCACCCGGTGTCATCCGCCACCGATCCCAGAACCCGCCCGCCGGAGTGCTCCACGACGGTGTGCGGGTCACACCGCCGGCGCGCACCGCAGTCGATCTTGCCAGGCGGCGGAGCCTGGCCTGCGGAGTCGCAGCACTCGACGACGTGCTCCATCGCGGCCTCGCCACGTACGCCGACGTGGTGCGCGAGCGGGAGGCGATCCCCAAAGGCGGTCGAGGGCGGCAACGAGCCCGTCTGGCCGTAGCGCTCGCGGACGGCTTGTCGGAGTCTGCAGGTGAGTCGCTCAGCCGCGTCCGGCTCTTCGAGCTGGGCTATCGCCGACCTGTGTTGCAACGCGAATTCTTCGACGACAACGGGATATTCGTGGCGCGCACGGACATGTACTGGGAGGACGACGCGATGATCGGTGAGTTCGACGGCAAGGTGAAATACCGTGTCACCGAGGACGCCGGCCCCGATGAGGCGAGCCGGATCCTGTGGCGGGAGAAACGCCGGGAGGACGCGTTGCGCAGGCTGGGCCCGGGCGTCGCGCGGTGGGTGTGGGAGGACGCCCTGCACCCGGAGCGACTGCACCGCATCCTGCTGTCCCACGGCCTGCGCCCTCGCGTTGACCCGGCCTGGCTGGAACGGTTCTGACCCACCGCTGAGTGGCCTACCTACCTGCCGAGTGGCCTACTTATTCACGCGAATAGGTGGGCCACTCAAGGGTTTTGTAGGCCACTCGGCGGATCAGAGGGACGGGGCGAAGGGGTGCTCCAGCTCAGGGTCGGAGGTCTCGCCGAGGGTATGCCCGCGCAGCGCCGCGGCGATGGCGGCCACCACCGTGTCGGCATCCTCGTAGGGGAGCATGTGGCCGCGCTCGGGCAACTCGGTGAGTGAGCCGTGCGGCAGCCGGTGCGCGAGCGACCGGGCGCACGAGCAGGGGGTGAGCCGGTCCCTGGTGCCGACCAGCACCGAGGTGGGCACCGAGTCGAGCGCCGGCATCGAAGCCGACTCATCGTGCGCCATCAGGGCGAAGTAGAACGTCGCGGTCGTCGACAGCATCGTGTGGCCGAGTTGCTCGCGGGTCTGTGCGACGTCACACGCGTGCGGGTGCCGGCCGAAGACCTGCCGCACGGTCCGGCGCGGCACCAGCCGACCCGGTCGCACATGCACCCGCTTGGCCACCCGCATCGCCAGCCGCTCACCGGGTATGCCCAGCCCGTGCAGGTCGTCGCAGGCCGTCGACGCCAGCACCACCCCGCGCACCCGCGTGCGCAACTCGTCAGGGCGCCTGCCCGCATACGCCATGACCGTCATCGCCCCCATCGAATGCCCGCACAGCACCATCGGCGAATCCGCCGGCACCAACTCGTCGAGGATCGTCGCCAGGTCGCCGCCGAGCTCCCGCACCGACTCGCCGTGCGTGGTCATCCGCCCGTCGCGCAGGGTGGAGAGACCGTGCCCGCGCTGGTCCCACAGCACGAGACGAAGCGTGCCCGGCAGGCCCGCGATGACCGGATCCCAGCATCGATGGTCGAGGGTCCACCCGTGGGCGAGCACCACGGTCGCCGCCGCGCGGTGCGAGGGCTCGCGCACGTAGGCAGCAAGCCGCGCACCGTCCGCCGTGATGACGAGACGCTGCTGCAAACGGTGCATACCCGTAGCCAACCACGATCTGTCACGATGTGGTCAAGTTTGTGAGAGGGCAGTTGTGCTCCACACGCTCGAATCAGCACATCCACGGGACGGGAACCTTCCGCCGGCCGGCCGCGTCCCATCTGTCCACCGCTCGATCCCCCTGGCCACAGATAGGTTGACCGTATGCGCATCCGCTCGATGACTCTGGCGTCCGGCACGGTGGTGCTCGCCGCGACGCTCGCCCTGACCGGCTGCAGCAGCACCGGCGACAGCGACGGCGGGCCGAAGCCCGACTCCGGCACGAGCAGCAAGGCGCCGACCCCGATGCAGCGGCTCGAGGCGGCCAAGAAGGTCATGGACGAGACCAGCGGCATGCATCTGGTGCTCACCTCCACCGGTGTGCCCAAAGGCGTTTCCGCCGTGCTGAAGGGCGAGGGCGACGGGTCGCATGCGCCGGCGTTCAAGGGCAACCTCACCGCCCAGATCGGCTCGATCTCGGCCAAGGTGCCGGTGCGGGCGGTCGATGGGAAAGTCTATGCCAAGCTGCCGATCTGGCCGTCGATGAAGGCCGTCGACCCGAGCGACTACGGGGCACCCGACCCGGCTCAGCTCTTCTCCACCGACCACGGCATCTCGTCGCTGCTGCCGCAGACGAAGGACGCGACGTTCGGCGACACGAAGCGCGACGGCGCCGACACGGTGCAGGTCATCGAGGGCAAGCTGCCGGGCAGCGTGCTCACCTCGGTGATGTCCATCGGCAAGTCGTCGCAGACCTACAACGTCACCTATGAGATCACCGACGACAACCAGGTGCGCGACGTCGTCGTGACCGGCCGGTTCTTCACCAAGGGCAAGCAGACCGGCTACGAGCTGAAGCTGACGGAGTATGGCGAGAAGGTCGACGTCAAGGCTCCCTGACGTGCCCGCACCGAGCTCACCGGCCGACGGCGCCGTGTCCGGCGCGTCGAAGGGGCTGCTGGCCGCCGCCTCGATCGCCGTGGCGCTCGCCGCCGCCGACACCTATGTCGTCGTGCTGGCGCTTCAGGACATGATGCAGGGCGTCGGGGTCGGGGTCGACGCGCTGCAACGCGCCGCGCCGATCATCTCCGGCTTCCTGCTCGGGTATGTCGCGGTGCTGCCGCTCATCGGCCGGCTCGCCGATCTCTTCGCCCGGCAGCGGGTGCTGCTGGTGTGCCTGGGCATCTTCGTCATCGGGTCGGCGATCACCGCGATCTCGGTCGAGCTGCCGGTCATGGTCGCGGGGCGGGTGATCCAGGGCGTCGGGGGAGGCGGGCTCGTGCCGGCGACGCTCGCCCTGGTCGCCGACCTGTGGCCGCGCGGCCGCCGGGGCACGGCACTCGGAGTCGTGAGCGCCGTGCAGGAGTTCGGCAGCGTCGTCGGCCCCCTGCTCGGCGCGCTGATCCTGGTGGCGTGGGACTGGCGGGCCATCTTCTGGGTCAACGCCGGCCTCGGCATCGCGCTCGCGGTGCTCGTCCGCGCGCTCGGCGGGCCCACCGCAAGACACGTGCACGCACACCGGGCCTGGGCGGTGGCGACCGGAGTCGCCGGCCTCGCGACCGCCGTGCTGCTCGGCCTCGCGCTGACCGCACCGGCCGCCCTCACCAGTTCGATCCGCTGGGGAGCGCCCTTCGTGCCGTATGCCGGCCACACGGCACGACTGGCCACCCCGATCGGCATCTGGGGCCTGCTGGCGCTGGGAACCCTGGTGGTCGTGTCGGCCCGCTACTGGTGGCCCGCCCTGCGCCGAGCCGACCTGATCGGCGCGCTGTTGGTGGCGGTCGCGCTGGGTGCGGTCGTCGTGACCTTCGCATCGGCGAATCCGCAGCAGCAGGTGGTCGGCCCCACCGGATATTGGCTGCTGCCGGTGGCTGCGGTCTCCGTCGCGCTCGCGTGGTGGCGGCACCGCGTCGCGACGCATCCGCTGATCGACCCGGGCACGCTGGCCGGGAGGGTGCCGCCGGCGCTGCTGGTGTCGTTGTGCGTCGGCACGGCGCTGGTGGCGATCGTGGTCGACGTGCCCATTCTCGCGCGTCTCACGGTCACCGACTCCGAGACCACCGCGGCACTCATCCTGGTGAGGTTCCTGGTGGCCGTCCCGATCGGGGCGCTGCTGGGCGGCTGGCTGCTGCGGCACACCGGGCCCGGGACGGTCGCCGCACCGGCGCTCGCGGTCGCGGCGGTCGGCCTGTGGCTGATGTCGACCTGGTCGGGGCGGGCCCTGGACGACGTGACGAGCACCATCGAACTGGTCGTCGTCGGTCTCGGCATCGGGGCCGCGATCGCCCCGGTCAACGACGCCGCCCTGCACGATGCGCCGCAGGATGCGCACGGGATGGCGTCGGCCCTGGTCGTCGTCGCGCGCATGGTCGGCATGGTGGTGGGGCTCGCGCTGCTGACGGCCATCGGGTTGCACCGCTTCTTCGCGCACATCCAGTCGCTGACCGATCCGACCGCGGAGCAGGTGAAGGCCGCAGGGGTGGTGCAGGTGCAGACCGTCTTCCTCGGCGCCGCCGTCGCGGCAGGTGTGGCCGCCGTGGTCGCGCTCGCGCTCGGGTGGCGCCGCCTGACCGCCGAGGGCGCCCCGCCCCTCACGCCGTCGGTGCGATCTGCGGCTGCGCCGTCGCGGGAGCATCCGCGATGATCCGGCCCCGCTCGAACGCGATGTGCCGCACCAGCGGTTCGAGCTGCTGGAAGCGCGAGGCCCGGGTCATCTGGCGATGGTGGCTGCGGTAGGCGTAGACGACCTGATCGAGCATGATCCCGCTGCTGCGACCGGTCACCGACAGCGTCATCCCGAGGTCCTCCGCCTGGGGCAGACCCTGCCACCCGCCGACGGTGCGCAGCAGCCGCGCTCGCACCATCAGCGTGGTCGGGCCGAGCGGGAAGCGCTGACACGGGCAGCCCCAGGCACGCCATACGTCACCGGGGCCGACCCGGCCGGCCACGACCGGGGTCGGGATCGGTGTCTGCCGGCCGCCTCGCAGGTCGGCCAGCAGGCCCGCCGTCCAGCCGGCCCCGCTGCTCGAGAGCGCGCGCAGCCGGTCGGTGAGCGACCCCGGCGGCAGGCGGTCGTCGTCATCGGCCGACGTGATGTATGCCGCGCGCGCCAGTCCGAGCGCGAGGTTGCGGGCCGCGGCGGCCCCGACCGGGCGGCCGGTGCGGATGATGCGCGCGTGCGGGTCGTCGACGATCGAGGCCGGGACGATGCGTCCCGGCGCTCCGTCGACGGCGAGGATCCACTCGTAGTCGACCTCGGCGGCAAGCAGATCGGCGTGCAACTCGAGCAGGAAGCCGATGCGCTCGGGGAGCAGTTGCGTCGGCGTGAGCACACTCACCTCCGGACGCCGGCCCCGGCCGTCCCCGGCATGCAGCGGATGCGCAGGCAGCAACGTCGTCGGACGCGGCCGCTCGGCGCGGGACGGGGCGGTGGGGATGCCGTGCAGGTCTCGTGCGGTGCTCTCCCGGGGTGGGGTG